>JBFMFA010000660.1:0-2768 GCA_040753195.1 Gemmatimonadota bacterium
TGTTCATTGATGCGCAATGCTACTCGTTAGGTTCGGCGCCATGACTCGCTCCGCCGCGATCGCGGTGCTGCTCGTCGCGCTGGCGTGCGAGAGCACGACGCCCGAGCAGAGCGACGCGCAGACCACCACCGCGACCACTCCGTCGCAGCGCGCGCAGCAGAGCGCTACCATTAGCGCCAGTCGCCGCACGGCTATCACCGAGGCCGTGGAGCGCGTCGCTCCCGCGGTCGTGACCGTGCAAACCGAAATCGTCGAGAACGTCCCCACGGACTTTTTCGAGCGCTTCTTTCTCGGACCGCAGACCGAACGTCGCGGTGCGGGACTCGGCACCGGCTTCATCGTGCGCACCGACGGCACCATCATCACCAATCAGCACGTGGTCGCGGGTGCCACGTCCATTTCGGTCATGCTGCGCGACGGCACCACGTACCCGGCGCGTAAAATCGGCGAAGATGAAGTCAACGACCTCGCGGTGCTCAAGGTCGATGCTCCCAACCTGCCTGTGGCCCCGTTAGGCAACTCCGACGACGTCCTCATCGGCGAATGGGCCATCGCGATCGGCAACCCGTACGGTTTCGTGCTCGGCAACACGGAGCCCAGTGTCACCGCCGGCGTGATCAGCGCGACCGGCCGCAACCTCACGGGGAGAACCGAAGGCGGTGGAGCGTACCTGGACATGATCCAGACGGACGCCTCGATCAATCAGGGGAACTCGGGCGGGCCGCTCATCAACGCGAGCGGTGAGGTGATCGGCGTGAACAGCTCCATCTATTCACCGAGCGGCGGGTCAGTCGGACTCGGATTCGCGATTCCGATCAATCGCGCGCGGCGCGTCGTGGAAGATCTCGTGGAACATGGCCGCGTCCGTCGTCCGTACATCGGCGAGAAATTGCGGCAAGTCACGTCCACGAATCCGCGCGACGTCCTCGTAGCCGGCGTCGTGGTCAGCCAGGTCGTTCCTGGCTCACCCGCGGAAGCGGCTGGACTCCGGCCTAACGATAAGATCGTCTCGATCGCGCGTAAGCCGGTTCGCAACGTCTATCAGTGGGAAGCCGAGCGTTTGAACCTGCGCGTGGGTGATCGCGTCCCGATCGTTGTCGAACGAGGCGGTCGTCAGATCACGCTGAACGTCGTGGTCGGCGACATTCCCGAACTGACCGCATCGCGCGTCACGGTTCTTCAGCAGATCGAGCTGGTCACGCTCACGCCAGCGATCCGCGTCGAGCGCGGCGTGCGATCGGCTCGTGGCGCACTGGTCACCAATGTCGCGGCGCAGGTGCGCAGCGAGATCGGTCTCGAGCCTGGTGACGTCATCGTGCAGGTGAACGACACACCGGTCGCCAGTGCCAACGACGTGGAGCGCGCTTTGACGTACTATGGCCGCCGCAACATGGTCATGCGCCTCATCATTGAGCGGCGCGGCTACGTGACGATGACAGATTACTTCCGCGTAAATCAATGATGGCGGACGACACCTATTCGTCCCCGCTGGCGGAGCGCTACGCATCGCGCGCAATGCTCGAACTGTGGTCCGCACAACGCAAGTTCGGCCTGTGGCGGCGTCTGTGGCTCGCGCTGGCCGAAGCGGAACGGGAGTTAGGGGTCGATATCCCTAACGAGGCCATCGCGCAGATGCGCGCGCACCTCGACGATATCGACTTCGCGGCCGTCGCGGCGTACGAAAAGCGCTTCCGTCACGACGTGATGGCGCACGTCCACGCGTTCGGCGACGTCGCCCCCGCGGCGAAGCCCTTCATTCACTACGGCGCGACGTCGGCGTTTGTCACCGACAACGCCGATCTCATCCTGCTGCGCGACGCGCTTGGCTTGCTGCGCGCAAAAGCCATCCACGCCATCTCAGCACTCGCGACGTTCGCACAGCGCTGGCGCTCCGAACCGGCGTTAGGATACACCCACCTCCAGCCAGCCCAGCTCACGACCGTCGGGAAACGCAGCACGCTGTGGATGCAGGATATCGCGCTGGACGTGCAGGATCTCGACTATCGGCTGCGCACGCTTCCGTTCCGCGGCATCAAAGGAACAACAGGCACTCAGGCGAGTTTCCTCGAGATCTTTAGCGGCGATCATTCCAAGGTGCGCGCGCTCGACGAACACGTGACGCGCGCGCTTGGCTTCACCAGCTCCATCCCGGTTTCGGGGCAAACGTACACGCGCAAAGTCGACGCCCAGCTGTTAGGCGTCGTGGCGGGCCTCGCCGCCAGCGCGGCGAAGTTCGCCAGCGACCTTCGTGTGCTGCAGGCGTTCGGCGAGATCGAAGAGCCGTTCGAGAAGGAACAGATCGGCTCGTCCGCGATGGCCTACAAACGCAACCCGATGCGCTGCGAGCGCATCAACGGCCTGGCGCGTTTCATCCTGTCCCTCGAGCCGAATGCGAATGAGACGCATTCCGTGCAGTACTTCGAGCGCACACTCGACGACAGCGCGAATCGGCGGCTCGTGCTTCCGGAGTCATTCCTGGCGTGCGACGCGATTCTGGTCCTTTATGGAACGATCGCCACGGGGATGGAGGTGCATCCCGCGCGTATCGCCGTGCGCGTGCGGGATGAGCTGCCGTTCATGGCGACGGAAGAACTGATCGTCCGCGCGGTGCGCGCCGGCATGAGCCGGCAGGACGCGCACGAGGTCATCCGGCGGCACAGCATCGCGGCGGCGCGCGCAGTAAAAGACGAGGGAAAGCCTAACGACTTGCTGCAGCGCCTCGCCGGGGATTCCGCCTTCCCCGTTCCGTTGGACGAGATCGGTGCAGT
>JBFMFA010000661.1:0-2759 GCA_040753195.1 Gemmatimonadota bacterium
GCTCGTCGCACGATGGTGCGATCGCGCCATTGAAGAACAACCGACCGCGCAGCGAGTCCACTACGAGACACTTCGCAACAGGCTGCGACCATTTCTTGAAGCGATGGGGCGCGGGCTATCACAGGCTGGCGACGGCGACCCGCTGCGGCATCGAACGCATGCGCTGGAGCATGGCGAACAGCGATGGGATAAAGGGTGGTCGATCGCGGAGCTGGTACGCGACTATCAGATCTTGCAGCTGGTCATCCTCGAACACCTGGAGGCGGAACTGGAGCGGCCGCTGCGGTATCGCGAGGTCATGGCAGTTGGAGTTTTCGTGGACGACGCCGTTGCCGCAAGCGTGGCTGCGTACGTCGCGAATAACGACTTGGAGATCCGCGAACTTGAAAAAGAGCGTGCGCAAGCGCTCCGTGAGGCTGATCGGCGCAAGGATGACTTTCTCGCTTCTCTTGGTCACGAGCTGCGCAATCCACTGGCCCCAATTCTGAATTCAGCGCGGGCCCTTGCGCTCATGCTCCCGAACGCCGAGCCGGCGATCACGGACTCTATTCGCGTCATCCGCCGACAAGCCCGGCAGTTGGCGCGGCTACTCGACGACCTCGCCGACCTGACGCGGATTGCCCAAGGGCATCTCGAATTGCGCAGAGGGGTCGTCGATATCGCTGACGTTTTCGAACATGCGGTGCAGACTACTCGGCCGCTGATGGAGCGGCGCGGCCATCGCCTAACGATTCTACGGTCCGAAGAACGCCTAATGGTTGAGGGGGACGCGGCGCGGCTACAGCAGATCGTCGTCAATCTGCTGAACAACGCGGCTCGTTATACGCCTCAAGGCGGTGAGATCCTCCTGGTGAGCGAGCGTCGCGGAGCTGATGTCGTCATCCGCGTGAAGGACAACGGGGTCGGCATTCCCGCGGACATGACCGCGCGGATTTTCGATCTCTACGCGCGGAGTGAAATGGCGCGCGTGCATTCGCCCGAAGGCCTCGGCATCGGGCTGGCTCTCGTGAAAGAGTTGGTCGCGCTTCACGGTGGCATTGTGGAATGCCACAGCGCGGGCCTCGGCGCCGGGGCCGAATTTGTAGTGCGGATGCCGGCGTTCCAGGGACCACGCGGAGCAGATAGCACCACGCCTGCCACGCCAGTCCGAGTGGGTACTCAACGGCTGTTGCTTGTGGAAGACGACGTAGACAGCCGTGAGTCCCTAACGATCCTGCTGCGGTTGATGGGCCACGACGTCGAAAACGCACGTGACGGCACGAGCGGCTTACTCCTCGCGCTGAACAGAGACTTCGACGCTGCGATCATCGATATCGGATTGCCCGACCGAAGCGGTTACGAGGTGGCGCAGCGAATTCGGCAGGAGCGGGGGGATCAGATGAAGCTGATCGCACTCACTGGCTTTGCGCGAACCGACGACATGCAGCGTGCTGTCGACGCCGGGTTCGATGCGCATCTGGTGAAGCCGTTGGACATCGATGCATTGGGCCGGATACTCGCGCCGGTGCCGAAATGACGGTTGGCGTTTAGGCGCGACGTCACGCAAAAAAAGAAGGCGGCTTTCGCCGCCTTCTCGTTCTACCCGTGCTCGAAACACTCGTTAGGCGTTGCGATCCAGACAGCCTGTGAAGTTCGGGTTATTCCCCACCTCGTCGGTGTGGATCGGGAAGTTCACGTCGGTGCCGTACGAGCTGGTCTTGTAATGCGGACCTGTCGGGAAGACGTTGTCAGGCGTCCGCCCAAACTGGCGTACGAGCCGCCGCAGGTCGCCGAGTCGCTGACCGCGACTAAACGTCCAGAAGGCTTTCTCGCGGAACAACAGGCTTACGCGCGCTTGATAGGCCGACGCCGAGTCGCTGATCGCGGCGCCCGGATCCGCCAGTGCAGGTAGCGCTGTAGCGCTCAGCGTTACAGTCCCAAGTTGCGTGATGCGCGTCGCTCCGGTTCTCAGCGCGTTCAAGGTGCTCAGCCATCCGGCCACATTCCCGCTGCGCAGCGCGGCTTCCGCCTCGATCAGCCGTGCGTCAAGTCCGCTCACGACGTCGATCGGGGTTAAGCGATCGTACAATGTGGTGCGACGCACGAAGGTACCTCCGTCCTGCCCGACGGTCTTGGTGTCAGTGACCGGAAGCCGCGGATCCTGCGCGGAGTAGAACGGAATCGCGTTCCTCACGAGCAGGTTGCGACTGTTCCCTTCCAGCGAGTCGGCCACTGTGTAGCGGCGTGCACTGAAGCCTTGATTCCAGATGATGTTGTCGCTTGTCGCGAGCGATGACGTCGTTTGATACGCGAAAGAGTTAGGCACACCGGCCGTACCACCAATGGTCGTAGCCGCGGCTGCGAACTGATTGTTCGCCAGCTGGGCACGTGCCTTGCCAACGCGTGCCGCGCGCAGAACGCGCACGCTCGCGGCATCAGTGGCCGAGCCGACCGTGGCGATCGCGCTGTCGAACGACGCAATCGCCACGCTGAACACCTGAGCAATCGTCATGGGCTCCCCGAAGACGATCTCTTCCTGGGTCCCATCGCTGAGCGGGAGGCCGTTGCAGAAGTCTGACGCGAGCTGCACTTCAGCAAATCCACGCGCGAAATACATCTCGGCGATGAGCGCCGTACGCGTGGGTTGCCATTCGCGAAGCAGACCGATCGCCTGATTGGCCGCCGTGCGGACGCGATACAACCTGCGCAACTGGTTGTTGACTGAGCCGTTGTTGTTCTGAACCTTGCGCCAGTCGGCCTCATCGTTCTGGATGAAGGTG
>JBFMFA010000662.1:0-2758 GCA_040753195.1 Gemmatimonadota bacterium
GTGATTCGCGGCATCGGCCGCGCGCAGAGCGTGGACGATATCGCTCGCAGCGTGGTGGCCGTGCGCGGTGGTGTGCCGGTGCTTCTCTCGCAAGTCGCCGACGTACGCATTGGCGCCGCGCCCAAGTTCGGTGACGGGAGCGTCAACGCCAGACCGGGTGTGGTGCTCGCTGTGCAAAAGCAGCCCGGCGCCAACACGCTGGAGCTCACCAGGCGTATCGAGCGTGAGTTGCAGGACGTCGCGCGCACGCTGCCTAACGGCATGACAGTGCACTCGGAGCTCTTCCGGCAAGCCGATTTCATTTCCGTGGCGGTGGAAAACGTCATCAAGGCGCTGCGCGACGGCGCCATCTTCGTCGTCATCATCCTGTTTTTGTTCCTGTGGAACTTCCGCACCACGGCTATCTCGATCGTGGCCATTCCGCTGTCGCTCGTCGTCGCGATCTTCGCCATGAAGCTGCTCGGTATCACCATCAATACGATGACGCTCGGCGGTATGGCCATCGCGATTGGCGCGCTCGTAGACGATGCCATCATCGATGTGGAGAACGTCTTTCGCCGCCTCAAGGAGAACCATCATCTCCCCGAGGCACAACGGCGACCGGCATTGAGTGTGGTCTACGACGCGTCACGAGAAATTCGCGCCTCCATCGTGAACGCGACGCTGATCATCATCGTGGTGTTTCTCCCGCTCTTCTTCCTCGGAGGTGTAGAAGGCAGATTGCTGCAGCCGCTCGGGTTTGCGTACGTCGTAGCCATCCTCGCCTCGCTGCTCGTCGCGATGACCGTGACGCCGGTGTTGTGTGCGTATCTGCTGCCTAACGCGCGGGCTGTGGTCACGGAGCACGAGAGCCGCCTGGTGGGCTGGCTCAAAACGCGCTACGCCGCGACACTGGAGCGCGTTGTGGCACGACCGCGGCGGGTGCTCATTGGGGCTGCCGTCGCGCTTGCTCTTACGGCGAGCGTGCTGCCGTTGCTCGGCTCGGCTTTTCTTCCTGAGTTCAACGAAGGAGCGTTGACGGTATCGGTCGTCACGGTCCCCGGAACGTCACTGGAGGAATCCAACGCCATCGGCCGGCGCGTGGAGGAAATCCTCCTCGCAAACGCCGCGGTGAAAAACACCGATCGGCGACAGGGTCGCGCCGAACTGGACGAGCATGCGCAAGGTGTGAACGCCGCAGAAATCGACGTTACGTTGCGAGAGAACATCGACAAGGCGGCGGCGCTGGAAGACCTACGCCGCGAATTCTCGGCGATACCCGGGACGAACATCACCATCGGGCAACCCATCGGACACCGTATCGACCACATGTTGTCGGGCACACGGGCGAACATCGCGGTGAAAATCTTCGGGCCGGATCTGTACGCGCTGCGGCAGGTGGGCGCCCAGGTACGCGACGTTATGCAGGGCATCCCCGGAGTGGCAGACCTGCAGGTGGAGCAGCAGACGGACGTGCCGCAGCTCCGCATTCGAGCCGATCGGGCCGCTCTGGCGCGTTACGGCATGACCGTGGGTCAACTTGCCGAGGCGATCGACGTCGCATTCAACGGCGAAGTTGTGTCGCAGGTTCTGGACGAAGGGAAGAGCTTCGATCTCGTCGTTAGGTTCCGTCCCGAGCTGCGCGCCAATGCCAGTACAATCTCCATGGTCATGTTCGATACGCCGACAGGGCAGCGCGTGCCGTTGGCGCAACTGGCCGCAGTGGCAGTGGAACGCGGGCCGAACACGATCTCACGCGAGAACGTGCAGCGAAAGATCGTCGTGCAGGCCAACGTCGCCGGGCGCGATCTGGGGAGCACCGTGGCCGATATCGAACGCGCGGTGTCCGACGGTGTGCAGTTGCCGCAGGGTTACCACGTGCAGTACGGCGGTCAATTCGAGAGCCAGGAACAGGCGACGCGCACGCTGGCAGTACTATCGCTAGTGGCAGTTGCGGCGATTTTTTTGATTCTGTACGCGGAATTCCGGTCGGCGCGCGACGCGACGCTCGTTATGGCCAATTTGCCGCTCGCCCTCATTGGAGGGGTTGTGGCGGTGCTGTTGACCACACGCGTGGTGAGCATCGCGTCGCTCGTGGGATTCGTCACGCTTTTCGGCATCGCGACGCGAAACGGCATCTTGCTGGTGGCGCACTATCGCCAGTTGTTGGCCGAGGGTGTGGCGTTCGGTGAGGCCGTTCGGCGCGGATCGCTGGAGCGCCTGTCGCCGATTCTCATGACGGCCCTCACGGCTGGACTGGCACTTATCCCACTTGCGTTAGGCGGCGGCGAACCAGGCAACGAGTTGCAGACGCCAATGGCCATCGTAATCCTCGGCGGCTTGCTCTCTTCCACGGCGCTCAACATGGTAGTGCTCCCGGCGCTGTACTGGCTCTACGGCGAACGCGCGCCGGTAGCGAGCTCCGCTGTGGAGCGCGTGCGCGGGGTCTTCCCGGAATCGGGCGTTGCCGCAGCGGTGACCTCACATCGAGCCTAACGTCAAACTTAACGTCATGAAACGGAGCCAATTATGAAGCGTCACATGCAGCATCGATCCTGGTCAATGCGTCGTGCGATCCCGCTCGCGATTCTCCTGCTTCTGCTCGTTGTTGTGGCGGCGGCGGCACACGACATGTTTCTGAAACCGGACCGCCTGATGGTCCCCGAGAATAGCGAGGTGCTAGTACGCGTGCTCAATGGCACGTTCAGCCAGAGTGAGAACGCCATTGCCCGCTCACGCGTGCGCGACATCAGCGTCGTATCGCCTAACGGGCGTGCTC
>JBFMFA010000663.1:0-2755 GCA_040753195.1 Gemmatimonadota bacterium
CGACTTCGGACAGAAGGTGACGGCGAAGGCCGCGCTGCGCTATCAGCCTGCGAATCAGTTCGTCGTGCGTGGCGCCGTGAGCACGGGGTTCCGCGCACCGGGGCTGCAGCAAAGTTGGTACTCGCACACGACGACCGCGATTCAGAACGGCGTGCTCGTGGAGATCGGGAACTTCCCGGTCGAGAATCGCGCTTCGCGCATTTTTGGAGCGAAGCCGCTCAAAGAAGAGAGCACGCTGAATCTGAGCACGGGTCTGGCGTGGACGCCGACGCAGGCGTTCACAGTCACGCTCGACTACTACCACATCAAGATCAACGACCGCATCCTGCTCGGGGCCACGTTCGATGGCACGTCGGATACTGTTGTTGCGCGCATTCTGGCGGATTCGGGCCTAACGACAATCGCTGGCGTGCAGTTCCCTACCAACGCGCTGGACACGCAAACCGACGGCATCGATCTCACCGCGAATTATCGTCTACTGGCGGGCCCGGGCACGTTTGATTTCAACGGCCAGTTCAACTATACGAAGAACAAAGTCACTCGCATCGACGACCTTCCGGCGATCCTGCGAGGGACGAACACGATTTATACGAGTCTGCTGGACCCCGTCACGATCAACGCGATCGAGGCAAATCGTCCGGATAGTCGCTTCACGTTATCGACGACGTACGTTCAAGGCCGCATACAGGGGCTCCTGCGGCTTCTGCACTACGGAAAATTCAAGGACGGAAGTCTCGATGGCATCGAGAGCTTTGGCGCGAAGACGCTGTTCGACGCCGAGGCCGCATATCGCTGGGAGAACATCAAGATCGCCGTTGGCGCGCGCAACGTGTTCAACGTGTATCCGGATACTGTGACGGTCGCCGCGAATACGAATAACGGCACGTTCATCTATCCAGGCGCGTCGCCATTTGGGTACAACGGCCGCTTTATCTACGCGCGCTCGGAGATCCTGCTGGCGAGGTAATGGACGAAAACGCAGCCGCGGGCCGTCATCGCATGGTGGCGGCCCGTTGCCGTCTAGAGGCGGATGGCGTTAGGGCTCTGTCATAATTGACCGCATTGGACGGAGTGCTCTAGCGTGCGGTTGACGGGACGGCGTCCTTTCGGGGTCACTACGCGCGGTTAGGCGCGTGCCATGGCCGATCACACTGAGGCAACCGAGTTCCTTTTTTCGTACGGCACACTGCAGCTCGAGGCAGTGCAACAGGCGAATTTTGGGCGACTATTGACTGGCCAGCGCGACGTACTGCCGGGGTTCGCGCCGGTACTCATCTCGATCGACGACGAAGTCACCGTCAGGCTCAGCGGCAAGTCGCAGCTTCCAATTGCGCGCTACACGGGCCGGCCGGCGGATACGATTTCAGGAACCGTGTACGCGCTGACGCGTGAGGAGATCGTCCGCGCTGATGACTACGAGGTGGAGCCGTATCGCCGTGCAAGAGTCACGCTGCAGTCAGGGACGCAAGCTTGGGCGTACGTGGACGCGAGTCACATGCCTCCGGACCGGGCATGAGCGTAGCAGCGCGCGCGCTACCTAACGAGGATGCTCGGCTAAGCGCGAGTCCGGCGGCGGGACGTCGAGTAGCGTCTGTCGACGCGATTCGCGGTCTCGTCATGATCATCATGGCACTGGACCATGTGCGCGACTTCATCCACAACGGCGCGATGACGTTTCAGCCGACCGATCTGACCCGCACAACGCCGATTTTGTTCTTCACCCGCTGGATCACGCACATCTGTGCGCCCACGTTCATGTTCACCGCGGGGCTTGCGGCGTTTTTCTGGTGGAGGCGTGGCAAGACAAAGGGCCAGCTGTCCACGTTTTTGCTGACGCGGGGCGTCTGGCTGATTGTACTCGAACTGACGGTGATGCGGCTCGCGTACAACTTCGATTTCTCCCAGGAGTACCCGTTCTTTCTGCTGGTGCTTTGGGTGCTTGGCTTGTGCATGATGGGGCTGGCGTTGCTGGTCTGGCTGCCGATTCCCGCTCTGGCCGCCGTTAGCGTCGCGATGATCTTTCTGCACAATACGCTGGACTCGGTGAACGCGGGTCAGTTCGGCACGTTAGCGGGGGTGTGGAACGTGCTTCACCAGCCAGGGGCGTTCCCACTCGGCGGCGCGCTTGTTTTTGTGGCGTATCCACTGGTGCCGTGGGTCGGCGTAATGGCGTTAGGCTTTGCCTTCGGTCGCATCTTCCAGATGGAGCGTGATGTGCGTGGACGCTACCTCATTTGGATTGGCAGCGCTGCGTCCGTTGGTTTCCTCGTACTGCGCGCGATCAATGGTTACGGCGATCCGGTGCCGTGGCAGCAACAACCGTCGACGGCGTTCACAGTGCTTTCGTTCCTGAACACGACGAAGTATCCGCCGTCGTTGTCGTTCCTGCTGATGACGTTAGGCCCCATGCTTTTGATTCTGGCGTGGTTCGACGCGCCGAGGTGGAAGGATTCGAATCCGCTCATCGTCTTTGGCCGCGTGCCGCTCTTCTATTTTGTGCTGCATTTCTTTGCGGCTCACGCCGCGGCGGCAATCCTCGCCGTGGTGCGCTACGGGCGCGATGCACTCACGTTCATCTTTCAGCCGGTGCCATCGATGGGGGGCCAGTCATATCCACCGCAATTCGGTTATGACTTGTGGGTGGCGTACCTTGTCTGGGCTGGGATCGTGATCACACTGTATCCCGTGTGCCGCTGGTTTGCGGAACTGAAGGCGCGTCGACGCGCTTGGTGGCTCAGTTATCTCTAGTCAGCGG
>JBFMFA010000664.1:0-2753 GCA_040753195.1 Gemmatimonadota bacterium
CTTCGTCGAGGAGGAAGACCGGGTTCTTGGTGCCGGCCTGCTTCATCCCCTGGATGATGCGGCCCGGCATCGCACCGACGTAGGTTCGGCGGTGACCGCGGATATCGGCTTCATCGCGCGCGCCACCTAACGACACACGCACGTACTCTCGCCCTAACGCGCGAGCGATCGACTTCGCGATGGACGTCTTGCCGACGCCCGGTGGCCCAACGAACAGCAGGATCGGACCCTTGGCCATCGCGCGCGCCTTGGCTTCCTTGGCGTCGGTGATGGGCCGCTCGTCGTCGGCTTCGTTGAGGTTAGGCGTAGCGTCGTCTTTTGGCGGCTTCACCTTGTACGCCGGGAACTCGCCCGTCTGTTCGACCTCAGCAGCAAGCTGCTGAGCTCGGAGCTGCCTAACGGCGAGGAACTCGAGCACGCGATCCTTCACGTCGCGCAGCCCGTAGTGATCCTCCTCGAGCACCGTGGACGCGCGGTTCAGGTCGAGGTGATCGTCCGAACGGGCGTTCCACGGCAACTCGCTCATCCACTCCAGATACGTGCGGATGACCTGCGCCTCCATGGATTCCTTGCCCGAACGTTCCAGCCGCCCAAGCTCGCGCTCGACCTCCTGACGCGCTTCCTTGGGTAGCACGAGCTTGGCGAAGCGCTCGCGCAGTTCATCTAATTCTTTCGCCTGGTCGTCGTCACCCAGTTCCTTCTGAATGGCCTTGAGCTGCTCACGCAGGAACATCTCGCGCTGACGCTCGCCCAACTCCTCCTGCACCTGAGATTTGATCTCTTCCTGAGCTTCGAGCATGCCGATCTGGCGCTCCACGTGCACGAGCACGCGGCGCAGGCGCTCTTCGACGCTCAGTGTTTCCAGCAGACCCTGTTTCTCAGGAACCGGGAGCTCGAGGTAGCTCGCGACGAGATCGGCAAAACGGCCGGGTTCCTCTGCCGAGTCGAGAACCTGCTTGACCACTTCTTCCGGCAGACCGCGCTTCTCGCCGAGGTCGGATGCGCGTTCGCGCACCTCGCGATGCAGCGCTTCGAACGCAGCATCCCGCTCGTCGATCGGAGTCATCTCGTCCGTCGGCACGATGACCGCCGTCATGGAGCCGTCGGTGACCGTGTATTGGAGCGCGGTTGCGCGCTGCTCGCCTTGTAGCAGGAGCTGCACGGCGCCTAAGCCGCGCTGAACCTGACCGATCTTGGCGATCACGCCCATCGAGTAGAGGATCTCCGGGGTGGGCTCCTCACTGTTTTCTCGCTGAGCGACGGCGAAGACGAGCCGATCGGCCTTCAGCGACGTCTCAATTGCGCGAAGAGTTCCCGGGCGACCAGCGGCAATCGGCGCCGTTTGCCCCGGGAAGATGACGGTTCCGCGAAGCGGAAGAACCGGGAGTGTCTGTCGTTGTGCCATCGTATCTACCTGATAAACGCAACAACTCTGCTCGGCCCAAATAAAGCCGGGCAAAGTTGCCGAGAGTGACAGCGTCCGACCTACTCGCGATCACGCGGACGCCTGATGGTTGGCACAGATGCAACCATCGCGCTCCTGACATACGCCACCGTGGCCGGGTTTGCAACTTTCGCGGGCCAAAGTGACGTAGAGCCGGTCACGTCCCCGCGATAGGCAGTTCCGCCTAGACGCTCTCTCAGAAGCGCGCTACACTTCGTCGCCTATCCCCTTCTACAAAGCAGCTTTGTAACGCGTGCCCGAGCCTGGCTTTACATCGTCGTCGAGCGACGCGGAGCTGCGCACGCATATAGAGCGCAGTCTTTCGAGCAGCTACGACCTGGATCGCGAGATCGGCCGTGGCGGCATGGGGATCGTGTATCTCGCGCGCGACAAGCGTCTTAAGAGACAAGTCGCCATCAAGTTGCTGCCGCCGGAGCTGGCCTTCCGGTCGGAGATCAGGACGCGCTTTCTCCGCGAGGCAGAAACAGCCGCACAGCTCAGCCATCCAAACATCGTTCCGATTTATTCGGTCGACGAACGCGACGGACTCGTGTACTTCGTCATGGCGTACGTGGACGGGGACACGGTCGCGTCGCGGCTGCACGCTCGCGGGCCGATGCCTCCCGACGAGGTGCGCAATATCCTGATCCAAACGGCCGACGCCCTCGCATACGCGCACGAACGGGGCGTCGTGCATCGCGACATCAAGCCGGACAACATCCTGATTGAACGCGAGGACAACCGCGTGATGGTCACGGATTTCGGAATCGCGCGCGCCGTCACCGAGGGCGCGGACTCCCGCTTGACGGCGACGGGCATGGCGATCGGAACGCCGGCGTACATGTCCCCCGAGCAATCGATGGGCGAGCGCGAGATCGACGGACGCAGCGATCTCTATTCGTTAGGCATCGTCGCCTACCAGATGCTCACCGGCGACCTTCCGTTCACGGCACAGAGCACACCGGCGCTGCTGGTGAAGCACATCTCCGAGCGCCCTCCGCCGGTCGATGAACGGTGCCCCGAGGCGCCACCCGACCTAACGCGGGCGGTCATGCTTCTGCTCGAAAAGGAACCAGCGAACAGATTCCCCTCGGCCGAGGCCCTTTCCAACGCGCGGTCGACGCGCAATGTGCCGGCGCTCCCCGACCTCCCCGCATATCCCGAGCGTGACGATCGCTACGACATGCGGTATCGCGAAGCGCCCGCGGGGACGACGGGTGCGATGGAGCGTGAGCCCTCGGCCGCCGAGTTGCGTCGATGGAACGCCGAACCCGTGGTACGGTATCGCAAAAAGCTGGCACCGTTCGTC
>JBFMFA010000665.1:0-2748 GCA_040753195.1 Gemmatimonadota bacterium
CGCGAGTCCTGGAACGCCGCGCCGTTTGCGATGGGGCGTACACCAGCGAGCAGGGTGCGCACCCACGCCTTGGCCGTTTCGGTCACGTCGAGCGCCTGTGCCAGCTCGGCGTGGCCTAACGAGCCGCCGTCGGCTTGCGCGTCTAGCGGAAGAAGCAGCAGCGGCCCGGGCGTCGTGCTGGCGTGCCATTCACGGACTGCCTCGGCCACATGGCTGTCGCGCACGACGACGGCGTGAACCGTCATTCCGAGATAGCGCTCCACCAGCGAAGCGAGCGTCGGCGATGCGGTGATGAAGTCCGACAGCGGGCCGAGGATCGCCCCTTCGCCAAAACGTGCGCGGTCGCGCAGGAGCCGGGCCGCCGCCGGCGCGATGCCGACGCGATCGCGCTCGAGCGCTTCGAGTCCGCTGACCTTTCCTTCGAGCGACGCAAGCGCTTCCTCGACGCGGGCCAGCTCGGCGCGCGCCTTCGCGTCGCTCTCACGTACCATGCGCGCGCGCTCTCGCGCCGTGTCGCGCACTTCGCTGGCTGCATGGGCGGAGGAGCGAGCCACCTCGACCATGTCTCGGGACGCTTCCAGCTCTCGCGTTAGGCCGTACAAGACGTCGGCGAGGTGGCCGCGGTCCGCGGCCAGGCGATCGGCTCGGTGCTCCAGCTCCGCCAGCTCGCGGTTGGTCGCTTCACGGTCGTGTTCGAGCCGGCGCGCCTGATTGAAGGCTTCGCGTGCATCGCGCTCGGCACCTTCCAATGCCAGACGCGCCGCCGCAACGGCGGATCGCGCGGCCGATTCGGTGTTCGCCCGGGCCTGCAGTTCCGCCTGATTGGCGGCGATCTGCGTTTCGAGCAAGCCGCGCTCTGCGGCAGCCCGTTCATGGTCATTCACCAAACGTTCGCCTAACGCTGCGCCCTGTTGTCGTTCGGCTTCTGCACGCTGACGCTGAGCACCGGCGCTGCGGTGCCGTTCCTCGGCAACCGCAATGTCAGCGCGCAGTGATTGGACGCGTTCCTGCTGCTGCGCGAGGAGCCGTAAGAACTCGGTGCGCTCCGCGTCCGCGGCGGCACGAGTTTCGTGCGCCGCGTCGCGCGTACCTTCCGCTTCGTGCACGCGCAGCTCCGCCTGCGGCGTGCTTTCGCGCAATTCGGCGACCTTGTCTTCGAGGGCAGCAAGCTCCTGTTGCCAGTTTGCCATCTCGCGCGCTGCGAGCGTGAGGTCGACCGAAAAGCGCCGCGCGTTCATTTCTGAGAAGCGTTCGGCGCGCTTGCGCTGACGCGCGAGGGAACGCACTTGCGTCTGCACCTCGCTGATCAGGTCATCGAGGCGTGCAAGGTCGAGCGTTGTCTCTTCGAGGCGCCGTTCCGCGCTGCGCTTGCGGTCGCGATAAAGACCGACACCAGCCGCTTCCTCGAACAGCTCGCGACGGTCGTCCGGTCGATCCGACAGCAGCGCGTCGATCATTTTCGCTTCGATCACAACACCCGCTTCGGCCCCGAGTCCTGTGCCGCGGAGCAGATCGTGGATGTCGCGCAACCGACAGACACTTCCGTTCAGCAGATAGTCGCTTTCGCCTGAGCGAGAGAGCCGCCGCGCGATGACGACTTCGCGGAATGCGATCGGCAACAGCCCTTCGTCGTTTTCGAAGGTGAGTGCGACTTCGGCTACGTTGACGGGGCGGCGTGCGGAGGATCCTTGGAAGATGACTTCTTCCATCTTGGCGCCGCGCAGCATGCGAGCGCGCTGTTCGCCAAGAACCCAGCGGACTGCATCGGAGACGTTTGACTTTCCGCAACCATTTGGGCCTACGATGGCGGTGACGCCGGGGTCGAAGTGCATCACCGTGTGATCGGCGAAAGACTTGAAGCCGATGAGCTCAAGTTTCGTTAGGCGCAACTAATTGCCTCCGGTGGGGTCGCGGACCCCGTGCTATTGCGGTCTCCCAACTCGATAGGCAAGACCGGCGTTGATGTTGGCGGCGATGAGCGTTCCGCGCATCCGCTCGGCATCAAGCGGTGACTCGAAGGCACCGACGTAAATGCGTACGAGGTCGTTGCTGTCGACAAGTCCGTAAGCAGGCACCCCTCGCTGGCGATAGGTCTCGACGAGATCGGCCGCGAGGCCGCTGCGCGTCGAGTCTATGACGAAGGCGAATGGTGTACGAATGACCGCGCCAATTCCAGTGGTAGTATCAAATCGCGCGCGGAGTGAATCGACAAACGCGGTTGCGTCAGTCGCGCGCGCGAAAGCGCCTAACCGGACGCGATACCACACCGCTGCGCTATCACTCTGCTGTACCGGCACGAACGTCATCGCAGACGTCGCGTTGCTCCACGGCCGCATCGCTTCAAATGCGCCGAACGTTGTGTTCGCCGCGCTCGCGTCTACGCTGAACGCCGCAGCGCGCGTGGAATCCAGTGGATTAATGACGGCGCGCTCATCAACGATCGCGGTGCCCGCTGCGGAAATAGTATCAACACGTCCACT
This sequence comes from Gemmatimonadota bacterium, assembly GCA_040753195.1. Classification (GTDB taxonomy): domain Bacteria; phylum Gemmatimonadota; class Gemmatimonadetes; order Gemmatimonadales; family Gemmatimonadaceae; genus DASYRX01. The sequence goes on from JBFMFA010000665.1 coordinate 2,481, forward strand.
GTTGCGTGATGTTTGTGATACACGATCGGCGAACGTGAAGTATCCCACCAACATGAGCACAACCGCTGCGGCCAATCCAATCGCCGTCGTCGTCCATTCCGGCAGCGCACGATGCGGTTTCTCGTGTCCGCGTTTTGGCGGCGGCTCTACGACACGGTGGCGGTGCGGATGCGCGGGCGCAGCCGCCGGAGTATGCGGTGTGCGCCTAACGGCCTTTGTCACCTCGGCGAGAACGCGCGAATGCGGCGCCGTCATACTCGGGGTATCC
>JBFMFA010000666.1:0-2747 GCA_040753195.1 Gemmatimonadota bacterium
GCCGGCATGACCGCGAGCGTGCTTGCTGCGGCGCCGACACCCGAGATCGGCAGGCTGCCGATCTTCGAGTCGACGATGGCGTTGATTGTCGTCGTGCCGACCACGAGGCCGGTGATCGTACCGTCGGCACCGATCTGTGCGACGGCTGGATTGGAGCTCGACCACGCGACCGCTCTATTGGTGAGCAGGTTGCCGTCTGCATCGCGGACAGTCGCTGTTGCCTTCATGCGCCCGCCCTGCGTGACGCTGCTGCTTGGTGTGCTCACAACGACGTTCGCTGCCGGGACCGCGAAAACATTCACAGTCGCCGACGCGCGGCGATTCGCCACAGACGCCGTGATCATCGCGGCACCTTTCGCCATGCCGGTGACGACGCCGTTGGGCGTCACACGCGCAACCGCCGGTGAAGACGATGTCCACGCAACGTCCGTCCTGATGATCCGTCCGCGACTGTCGCGCACAACGGCTTGAAGTTGGACCGACTCGCCGGGATTCAATCCCGAGTTGGCTGGCGACACACTCACGTTCTGGATTGGATTCGGCAACACGCGCGCATATGCGGTCGCGGTGACGCCATTCACAATCGCCGTTAGGGTAACGTCGCCGGGAGACAGCGAGCTGACGATGCCCTCTTCCGAAATCGGCGCGATGGCCTGATCCGACGTCGTCCATCGCACATTGAGGCCGCGGATATTCGCGCCTGAGGGCGTCGACATCGTCGCCTCGAGCTGCAACGAATCGCCTAACGTGATCTCCGCGAGCTCGGGCGTGATCGTGAGAGCCGCGATGCGCTCGCGCACTGTGATGTGCGCGGTGTCCGCATGAAGGAGCGCCCCGCTGCCGACGCGCGCGACGATCGCTGCCGGACCGGCGGCAACGCCGGTCACCAGACCGATGCCATCAACCGTGGCGACGTCGGGTGAGAGCGACGACCACGTCACGCCCTGATCGGCGCGCTGGCCTAACGCGTCCACGACGTTTGCCGTCAGCTGCAACGTCGATGCAACGTCGAGCGAGTCGCTGTCTGCTGTTATCGAGACGAAGAAGCGAGGCCCACCGGTATTCGACCCGGGATCAACCGCCTCGCGCTGATCACATGCACTGAAGAAAACACACGCCGAGAGAATCCCTGCAAGCGATCGTACCGAGCTCCGAACCATTCCTTCCTCCAGGAGCAGCTTCGGCGGCCCAGCCCGCGTGGCGCGTCATGCGCGCTGTAGCGCTGTGGCTTTGCGTCGCCGGCTTTCGCCGACTTTGCCGTTATCGAGGTGTCCTCCCGGTTGGGAGGCGTTGCCAGTCGTCGGAGGGCGTTGGTCGGCGATCCGACGCTGTCGCCGGTCGATCATTGTCCGACGACGCCTATTGGACGACGGGTTTGGTTCGGAGTAACAGCGTAATTCGTTGGTATTGACTAACTTACGTCGTTTCTAATGTTGATCTATGTCACCAAAACCTTGTGGGGAAATGCGCGCCAATACGGGCAATTCAGGGCGGTTCCTGAAGCGCGTCACGCGGGTGCACGCTGCCATTCCGACGCGCCGTGCGCTGCGGCAAAACGCCAGAGTCGAGTATTATTGCAAGCCAACGAAAAGCGGGCGCTTGTGCCGCGTGCTGCCGGGTCCGCACCTTGCAACCGCGTGAAAGGGGTCGGACCCCTGGTTCGCCGTCGAGGAGTCTGACCCCTTGATCACCCCCGGAGAAATCGGCTTTTGAGACCTTCCTCGCGCGCCTGGCGCTCAGCACGCGCCTATCACAGCGCGCCCGCAGTCGCTCCGCCCGCGCCGGCGACACCCATCGCCGCGCAGCGCCTAACGAGCGTACCGCCGGCACAGACAGCCGCCCCGGCGACTTTCGAGTGGCCTTGGAAAAACGTCAAATGGAACGCCGCGTTCATCGGCTTCTGCGCGTATTCGGTCGCCGTCATCACGTACGTCGCGCCCATCGGCCAGGTCGCGATGATCATCGCGCTCCTCGGTCTCATGTTCGGCAAAGAGCGCGTCCGTTTCCCTTTACCAATCCTCTGCTTCGCCGGCTACTACTTCTACGCGGTGCTCGTTGGGTCGGGGACGCCGTTCTGGATCATCGTCAAAGAAGAGTTGCCAACCATCGGCCGCATCGGGCTGATCTTCTTCGTGGCGATGAACGTCCTGACGGAACGTTCACGCCTGCGCTTCTACCTCTTCCTCTCGCTCGCGGCGTACGGGCTGTATCCGGTCCGTGGCGCCATCTTCAATCAGTTCGTCTACCACGCCGCCGAGCTTGGGCGCATCGCGTGGAACGGCAGCTTCGCCAACCCTAACGACCTCGCGGCGCTGCTCATCGGTGGGCCACTCGGCTGGGCCGCTGGCGTCTTGTTTACCGAGAAGCACAAGCACGTGCGCACCGCCGCACTGGCTGGCATTGCATTCATCGCGCTGATCGTATTCATGACGCAGTCCCGCGGCGGAATCCTGGCGCTCGGCTTTTTCGGAGCGTGGGCGTTTGTGCGCATGAAACGCCGGGCGCGCATGATCCCTATCATCGCCGCGGTATGCGCCATCATCTTGATCTTTGCGCCGTCCGATGTGTGGGACCGCCTCAAGAGTTTGGGTGAGGCGACATCATCCGGACAGCTGAAGGAAGCGAACGACCAAGGGTCTGCCGAGCAGCGCTTCGAGATTTGGAAGGTCGCGGGCGCCATCATCCGCGATCACCCATTCACCGGCGTCGGACTTGGAGCGTATAGCTACGCGCACGTGCGCTATTCG
>JBFMFA010000667.1:0-2747 GCA_040753195.1 Gemmatimonadota bacterium
GCGCCATGATCGCGCTGGCGCTGCTGCTGGCGACAACGCTCGGCGCCCAGCTGGCCCATCACTACCGCGACCTGATCGCCGCCAGGCTGCCGGGTGCGGTCCCCGCGCTGCAGGCCTGGTGCCGGACCGTGGGCTGCACGATCGAGCCCCCGCGCCGGCTCGACGCGATCGTCGTCGAGAGCACCGCGCTGGCGAAGACGCCGGCGCCCGACACCTTCCGGCTCAACGTCGAACTGCGCAACCGGGCGCAGACGGTGGCCGCGCTGCCCTGGGTGGAGCTGAGCCTCACCGACGCCAACGGCGAACTGCTGGCGCGCCGCGCGCTCGGCCCGCAGGACTTCCGCGCGCGCACGGCCGTGATGGCGGCCGGCGGCGAGACCTCGCTGCAAGCCGTGCTCTCCACCGCGAACCTGCGCGTCACCGGCTACACCGTCGAAGTCTTCTACCCCTGACCCTGTCGCACGGCGCGCCGCGCGCCGTCACACCACCACGGAGTTCACATGCCTGTCCTGATCTGCGGATCGCTCGCCTTCGACACGATCACCAACTTCCACGGTCGCTTTGCGCAGCAGATCTTGCCGGACCAGGTGCACATCCTGAACGTGTCGTTCCTCGTGCCGACGCTGCGCCGCGAGTACGGCGGCTGCGCGGGCAACATCGCCTACTCGCTGGCGCAGCTCGGCGTCGAGCCGCTGATCATGGCCACGCTGGGCAACGACGCCTCGGACTACCTCGAACGGATCCGTTCCTGGGGTGCGAGCACGGAGTACGTGCGCGTGATCGAGGACAGCTACACGGCGCAGGCGATCATCATCACCGACAGCGACAACAACCAGATCACGGCCTTCCACCCCGGCGCGATGCAGTACGCGCACCTGACCGACGTCCCGCGCCGCGACGACATCCGGCTGGCCATCGTCGCCCCCGACGGGCGCGAGGCGATGATCCGGCACGCCGCCCAACTGGCCGAGGCCGGCATCCCCTTCATCTTCGATCCAGGACAGGGGCTGCCCATGTTCAACGGCGAGGAACTGCGCGACTTCATCGCGAAGGCCACATGGGTTGCGGTGAACGACTACGAAGCGAAGATGCTCTGCGAGCGTACGGGCTATACGCTCGAGTCACTCTCGAGAAGCCACCTCAAGGGCGTGATCGTGACGCTGGGTGCGGATGGGTGTGATCTTTGGGAAGCTGGCGCCTGCCATCGCGTGGCCGGAGTCGCGGCGGAGTCAGTCGTGGACCCGACGGGGTGTGGTGATGCGTTCCGGGCGGGACTGATGTTCGGCATGGTTCACGGACTGCCATTGGCCGATTGCTGTAGTTTCGCGAACTACGCTGGATCGCAAAAGATTGCAGCGAAGGGCGGGCAGAATCACTCTCTATCCAGTCAACGCACGACATAGAGAAGCCGGCATTTATTAACTCTTGTGGAGGCGCGTAACTCCAGGTGAGGTTGTCATTGTTCTCAACATTGATTTCTGCAATAGTGCGAATTCGCCCCAACACTTAGCTGCCTGCAACTGGAGCGACTCGCTAACACTTGATTCACCGAGCGCCTCAAACCCCTGCGCCAATCTAGCTAAGGTCGCAGCACGATCGTCGACATGAAGATCCGAACTCAACCTGAGGTTCGCATCCTCAAACAACGACCGAGCGACGTGGCTGTTTCCGATCTGAAGCTCGCACCACCCGCGATCCACTGCTAGCCACGCTTGCCAACCAGGGACAGCGTGTAGATTGAAGGATCCATGGTACCTAGCATAAAGTCTTTGCGCTTCTACGTATCGCTTCTCCAGGGAAAGTATTTGTGCTTGCAGCAAAGGTGTAAAGACGCTTAGGCCAGAGAGCCCTACCATCTCGTCGAAGTTTAAGGTTGAAAGAGTGCCGAGCAAAGCCTGCGAAGATTCGTCCGATGTTGAAGGTCCGCCTAAAAGCGCATTCCTTGCGTTGGCAGCCCAGATTGATGCCATGTTGTGCATCAAAGCGCTGAGCATCATCTCGTCCTCTATGAGCGACGCATATCTCTGAGTTCTTCGATACCAAGAAAGCGCAATATCGAAGCGATTTGCAAGATGGAATGTTTGGGCAATGGTTAGACTAAATCTTGCCAATGTCTCAGAATTTCGAATCTCAACGGTGCAGAGACTCTCGTCGAGCAAGCGAGCCATGTCCGAGAATCGATATGCGCCGTAATGGACTAATGCAAGCCAGCTGGCCGCGTGAGCAGCTAACTCTTGATCTTGTATCGCTCTCGCAAGCATCAGGGCACGTCGAAAGCGGTCTTCCGCCTGAGGCCCCATATCTTCAAAGTAGTGGCCAAGTCCGTCCGCAATATTTATAAGGATTGTTAGTTCCGCGGAGCCAGAACTCGCGTACTTCTGGCGCAAAGCAGCGATCTCGTCTCGGGCAGCAGCAATTTGTCCGGCTCGCGCGAGAAGAGCTGCGCGTTGGGCGATAAAGCGGTCGCGCTCACTCTCGACCTTCGCATCTGCGATTCTCGATTCGAGTCGATCAATGAGCCTGGACTTCATGGCACCTCCAAGATTCTCACAATGGCCTCCCGATACTTCCCGGCCGTCTTCGTAATCACATCCTCAGGAAGCGCCGGTGCCGGAGCCTGCTTGTTCCATGGCTTCCCCCCCACGATGGCGCTCTCCAGCCAATCACGGACGAACTGCTTGTCGTAGCTGGGCGGGTTGGCGCCTTCGGCGTATCCCTCGACCGGCCAGAAGCGCGACGAGTCCGGC
>JBFMFA010000668.1:0-2740 GCA_040753195.1 Gemmatimonadota bacterium
AAGGTCGCCGACGAGCAGGAAGTGGTCGTGCTCTTGAAAACGCGCTCGGCTGTGTATCACGCGATCGAGAAAGCCTTTCTCGAATTGCATCCGTATCGCGTTCCTGAGCTTCTTGCGCTGGAAGTGCGTGCCGGACTCGAGAAGTACGTCAGTTGGATCAACAGCGAGACCTCTCTCGCGCTGATTTGAGTATGAGCCGGCGCGGCGTGACGGGAATCGCGATTGTCATCGCGTGGGTGCTCGGCATCGCCGCGTTTGCGCGTCGTGAACTGACACGTAGCGAATCGGAGCGACTGACCGAATCGGCCCTTCGTGTGGCGCCTGGGGCGACGTACTTCGCCGTCATGCGCGGCGGGAAGCACATCGGTTTTGCGTCGAGTACCGTGGATACACTCCCGGCGCGCATTCAGGTCACCGATTACCTCGTGGCCGACGTACCCGCTCGCGGCGGTGCGACGTTGCGGCGCGAGACCGTGCGTGCTCGCGTTAGGCTGACGCGTTCACTCGCGCTGCGCGACTTTCTTGTACAACACACCACAGATAGCGTACCGCGCATCGTTCGCGGTCGCGTGCTCAGCGACACGATTCTCGATTTTGTCGTGCGCGAGGCGACGGGACCACGAGGGCGCACGCTCGATTCCGTGCGCCACGTCCTGCGCGGTCAAGTCACGCCCGATCCGCTCGTTCCGATCCTAACGATGGTGGATGGGAGGCCGCGCATCGGCCGCGAAACGCAATATGCGATGCTGGACGTGAGCGCGGGCACGCTGCAGCAAGCGTCGGTGCGCATCGCGGCCGAGACACTTTTTGTCGTCCCGGACAGCGCCGCGTACGATGCCGGCGCGGCAAAATGGCGCGCGGCGCATAACGATTCGGTCCGCGCGTGGCGCCTCGAAGGCGTCGCGGGACGACTCTGGGTCGACGCGCTCGGGCGCGCGGTGCGGCATGAACGGCCTGATGGCGTGACGCTGCAGCGGACGGCATACGAGCTAGCCTTCGAGAATTGGCGCGCGGTGAGTCCCCTCAGCGGCAAGAAGGGGCCGCCTTCATCCAACCCCTAACGAGCATGATCGAGCTACGCGGGCTGACGAAGCGCTACGGCGACTTCCAGGCCGTGAAAGGCATCAATCTGGAAGTCCCTGCTGGTGAGTTGTTTGGATTCCTTGGGCCTAACGGCGCCGGGAAGACCACCACGCTGCGCATGATCGCCGGCATCCTGCGCCCAACCGGCGGCACGATTCGCATCGGCGGCGTCGATCTCGCACAGGATCCACTCGCAGCGAAACGCAAACTCGGCTACATCCCCGATCGCCCGTTCATCTACGAGAAACTGACCGGCTCGGAGTTCCTGCGCTTCGTCGCGGGGCTTTTCGATCAGAGCGGCGAGCCTGTCGAACGTCGTGGCCGGGAGCTGCTCGGACTGTTCGATCTCGAAGATTGGCGCGACGAACTCGTCGAGAGCTACAGCCACGGCATGCGCCAGAAGCTCATCATTGCGAGCGCGTTCATTCACCGCCCCGACGTCATCGTCGTCGACGAACCGATGGTCGGTCTCGATCCGAAGGCCGCACGCACGTTGAAGGATCTGTTTCGTGAATACACGCGCCGGGGCCACACGATCATGATGTCGACGCACACGCTGGAGGTGGCACAGCGACTGTGCGACCGCGTGGCGATCATCCAGCATGGCGAGATCCGCGCGTGCGGCACCATGGACGAGCTGCGGGCCGCGGCGGGCGAGGCGCACGACGGGCTGGAAGACATCTTCCTGCGCCTAACGGGTGAACGCGCAACGCGCGAGCTGGTCGACGTCCTCGATTCATGACGCCAGCAGGCCGACCGAGCGGCGCCTTTGAGATCGTCCCCGGAAACGGGGAGCTCATCGCGCGCCATCGCATGTTGTCTGGCGGTGTGCCCGCGGTAGGCGGCGGGCAGGTAACGCCGGCGGGTGGTCGCGTCGTTCCGCCGCCGCCAGGCGCTCACTGGATCGGCGCACTGTTGCATATCCTGGGGCCCAAATGGCGCACCGCCCGGGCGCGTGCGCGCCAGGGTGAACGTGGTCGCGGCGGACGTCTGTTGCTCCTCGGCTCGTTAGGTTTGGGTTTCTGGGCCCTGGTCTTCGGCATGTTGGGCCGCGTGTTGCGCTATTTTCACTCGGTGGAAGAGATCGGCGCGCTGCTCGCCGGCAAGTTGTTAGGCGTGCTGCTCCTGAGTTTCCTGGCCATGATGATGCTCTCCAGCGTGATCACGGCGCTGTCGAGCTTTTTCCTGGCGAAGGACGTGGATCTGCTCGTCGCCGCACCGGTCGACTGGCTTACGTTGTACGGCGCAAAGCTGCTCGAGACGGCCGTGCATTCGAGTTGGATGGTCGCACTGCTGGCGGCGCCGATTGTGACGGCGTACGGCGTTGTGTACGACGGTGGATGGCTGTTTCCGTTGATAGTGCTCGCGGGCTTCATTCCGTTCCTGCTCATTCCTGCCGCGTTAGGCAGCACCGTGACGCTGCTCCTCGTCAACATCTTCCCCGCGCGGCGGACGCGAGACATCCTCGGCTTCATTGCGATCCTGGCGGCGGCCGGCGTGGTGATCTTCGTGCGCTTGCTGCGTCCCGAACAGCTGGCGCGGCCTGAGGGGTTCCGCTCGCTCGTCGAGTTCATCACCGTGCTCCGCGGCCCAACCTCACCGATGCTCCCAAACGAGTGGCTGCAACGCACCCTGATGGGATGGTTGACGCACGATT
>JBFMFA010000669.1:0-2739 GCA_040753195.1 Gemmatimonadota bacterium
AGGATGGCGGCGCGTTGGAGCGTCTGCTGGCGTGGCTGCCCCCCGATGCACTGCGCTTCCAGCCTCCATCAGACGGCCCCGATGAAGTCGCGGTGGCGCCTAACGTGCTCCCGCCAGCCATGCCACCGAGCGACGCCAGCGACGGCGAGTTCATCTTCATCAGTTATGCACATAGCGACGCCGGTCGCGTTGCGCCGCACCTGCGCGCGCTAGCCAATGCCGCGGTTCCCTTCTGGTACGACGCTGGCATTCCGACCGGTTCGGAGTGGGACACCGTGATCGAGTCGCGTATCGAGCGGTGTACGGCGCTGGTGGTCTTTGTGTCGCCGCGCGCCGTCGCGTCAAAATATGTGCGACGCGAAGTGAAGTTCGCCGATGCACTCGACAAGCCGGTCGTATCCGTCGTGCTCGAGCCTGCGCCGTTGCGCCAAGGAATGCGCATGTTACTCACGCAGTATCAAATGATTGACGCCGCCGTTGCCGATGTCGCCGTTGCCGTGCGTCAGGCTATGCAGCAGCGTCTCACCTAACGCCGAGTTCGACCGTGAGGACCGCCTTGCCCACACTGTTGCGTTGTGTTGCCTTGGCAACGTTGGTGGCTGCACACGCCGCTGCGGCGCAGCCGCGTCTCGTCATGATTTCGCTCGATGGACTGCATCCGGACTATCTGCTGCGCGCGGAGGAGTTGGGCGCCAGGTTGCCCACGTTAGGCGATCTGCGGAGGCGCGGCGCGTTCGCTCGCGTGAAAGGCGTGATGCCGACCGTGACGTATCCCACGCACGCCACCATGGTCACCGGCGTTTCACCCGCGCGACATGGTATCACATTCAACACGACGTTCGATCCTCTCGATCGCAATGATGGCGGCTGGTTCTGGTACGCCAGCGACCTGCGTGTTCCCACGTTGTGGGATCTCGCGCGCAAGCATGGGATGAAGACGGCGGCCGTGCACTGGCCGGTGACGGTCGGTGCGGGCATCGACGTCAACATTCCGCAATTCTGGCGTCGCGGAACTCCCGACGATCGCAAGCTCCTTGCGACGCTTGCGACGCCGGGGTTGCTCGCGTCACTCGAACGCGAGCTGGGGCCGTACGCGGACGGCATCGATGAGTCGATCGAGGGCGATGAGAACCGCGCGAGGTTCCTCGTTAGGCTGATCCGGCGGGAACGTCCCGATGTGGTTTGGGGATACTTTACTGCCCTCGATCACGAACAGCACGAAACCACGCCGTTCAGTCCAGCCTCGCTGCGCATCCTGGAACGCATCGACAAGATCGTGGGCGACGTCGTTGCGGCCGCGCGGAGCTCGGCCGGCCGGGAACCGATCGTCGTAATCGTATCGGACCATGGGCATGCGTTGGCCACACGTGAACTAGCGTTAGGCGTCGCCCTGCGGCGCGAGGGATGGATCACCTTCGCCAGCGACTCGGCCCTGCGGCCGAGCGCCTGGCGTGTCTCTGTCTGGAACGCGTCGGGGAGCGCGGGGGTGATGTTGCGCGATACCAGCGATACGACTCTGGAACGGGGTGTTGGCGAGCTGCTGCAGCGGCTGGCCGCGGACTCGTCCCACGGCATTGCGCGCGTCTACACTCGCGCCGAAGCGCGCTCGTTAGGCGGCATGCCGGACGCGAGTTTCGTCGTGACGATGCGGCCACCGTATCGCGTGAGCGGCGTGACGCGTGGAGCGCTCATGCGCGACGTACGGCCGGGCGGGACGCATGGCTTCCCGCCAAGCCTGCGCGCGATGGACGCGACGTTCATCGTCGTTGGTGCGGGCATCGCGCCACGCGACCTCGGCGAGATCGATATGCGCGACATCGCGCCCACCGTCGCGGCACTTCTCCGGCTGCCGATGCCGAACGTCGAAGGCCGCAACGTCCTCCAGTAAATGAGGTCGGGTCAGGGCACGAGGCTGGAATCACGGTACACCTCGCGGCCATTGAGCAGCGTCAGCAGAACGCGCGTCTTCGCGATGCGATGCTCCGGCACGTTGAATAGATCGTCCGATAACACAATCAGGTCCGCCGCTTTCCCTTCCGTGATCGTGCCGGTCAGCGAGTCGTGCTCGCTCGCCTGCGCTCCGCCTAACGTGTATGCACGGAGCATGGTCGCCAGATCGACGCGTTCGTCGGGGAGCCATGGTTTGCCGGCCGAATCGCCCAGCGCGCGCCGCGTGATGGCGACCTGGATCGCTTCCAGCGGATTCATGGACGACACGGACCAGTCGCTGCCGGCGGCCACGAGCGCGCCGCTCTGCACCACGCTGTTGATCGGATACAGGTACCGGGACCGCTGCGGACCCAGGCGTGGCACGGTGAGATCTGTGATATACGTGTCGGCATAGGCCCAGAGCGGCTGGAAGCTCGCCACGACGCCTAACGAAGCGAAGCGGCGGATATCAGCCGGATCAAACAACTGGATATGGGAGACGATGTGTTTGGCTCCAGCGCCGCCGTCCCTCGCGCGCTGCTGTTCGAAACCGTCCAGCGCCGTGCGGATCGCCCGATCGCCAATGGCGTGCACGTGCACCTTGAAGCCCGCCGAGTCGAGCGCGGCGACGAACGCGTCGTACTTCGCCGGCGGAAGGTTCAAGTCTCCGCGATATCCGGGGCGATCGACATACGGCGCGAGCAACGCGCCCGTCTGGGCCTCGATGACGCCGTCCATGAAAATCTTTGCGGCGTCGGCGCGCACGAGGCCCCGTGTCGCTCGCCGTCGTAAGGCGCTGAGACGCGCGAC
>JBFMFA010000670.1:0-2739 GCA_040753195.1 Gemmatimonadota bacterium
CTCGCCGCGCGCCCAGCAGCGGGGGAGGTGCTGGCGGCCATTCACCGCGAGCTGACGCGCCTCGAAGACAGCGCCGTGCGCTGCGGCCGCCAAGATGTCGCGGACCTAACGATCGCGCTTGAAGCTCGCGTGGAGCGCTGGCGCGAAGACGCGCTACAGGAGACCGCCGAGCGCGGCCCGGCCGTCCTGCATTTTGCCGCGGAGCTGCGTACGCGGCTGGAGCAGGCGACGTCGGAGGACCGACAGGCTGCGCTGCGACGCGCGCTGGCAACGCTCGATGCCGTCGAAGCTGTGGCGCGGACCATCGTGGACATCGAGCCGACGGTGCTCGTGGTGGATTCGTGCACACAGCGCTTTGAGGCGTTACGGGCTGCTCTTGCGACATTGCCTGTGAAGCTCGTGCACCTGGAGTCCACGGCGCTCCTGGATCAGGCGATCGAGCGGCATCAGCCGCTTGTCGTATGGCTCAACGCCAACGGCGATCGTGAGCGTCTCATTGCCCAGATCGCCGCGTTGCGCCTGCTTGATCCACATCGCCTAACGAGTATCGTGGTCTCCGGTGGCAGCAACAAGGCCGCGTTGCGGCCCGAACTATTCGCCGCGGGCGCTGATGATTTTCTGCTCACGCCACTGGCCGCCGACGAGGTGCGGTCCCGTATCGGCTCGCGTGTGGAGCGCCAACGCCTGCAACGCATTGCGTCGGAGCTGCATCCGGCGACGGCGCTCCCTGTCGGGGATCGCGTGGCGGCCCATGCCACCGAAGCCCTGATCGAGGCGCTGGAAAACGATCTCCCTTGCGCCGTTCTCCTGTTGCGCGGGACGTCATGGGACGCCCGCGGAGAGAGCGCTGACCGCTGGGACCGGGAAATGGTCCGCCTCGCACGCGCGTTAGGCAAGGACGCTGCCGTGGTCGGGTATGACGATCCCGTGACGATGCTTGCCTTGTTGCGCCTGGAATCGCGCGAAGCCGCCGAGCTGATTCAAACGCTGCACGCGAACCGGCCACCGGATGCACCGCAGTGGCATGCGGCGATCGTCAGCGCACGCGAGCTCGGCGCGCGCGACCTGACGACGCTGCGCACGACCGCGGCGGAAGTCCTGTCGTCCAATCGACGTGCGAATGACCCTGCTGTTGTCGTGTGGAATCCGCAGCTCGCCGGCGTCACGCCCGACGTCATCATCGTCGAAGACGATACCACGATGCGCGAGATGTTGAGTTTCGCGCTGCGTGAGCGCGCCATCTCGCACGTGATGTATGCCGATGGCGCGGCGGCGCTCGAGGCGCTGCTGACACTGCATCCAACGCGTAAACGACCGATCGTACTCCTCGACATCGATCTTCCGGGCATCGACGGCTTTTCGCTCTTTGAAGACCTGCGCGTACAGCGACCGGGGGCGTTTGAGTTTGTCTTTGCCACGGTGCGCACGAGCGAGGCTGATCAAGTGCGCGCCCTTGGCGCTGGTGCGCTGGACTATGTGCGCAAGCCGCTGAACGTCCGTCTGTTGATGGCGAAGATCGAGCATTGGCTGGCACGCACGCATTACGCGCTCTAGACCCATGACGGTTTTCGGGTTTGCGCTGGTCGTGGAAGGGACCCTGCTCGCCGCCATCGCCACGTTGGTCGTTGCGCGCCGCGCCGTGCGCATACGCCGCGATCGCCTAACGTGCAGACTCGAGGAGCGGGCTGCGCGCGGACTGCGCGCGTGGTTGCTGGAAGGACACGGTGCACGGGTATACACGGAGGCGTTCAACGACGTCCCGGCGCACATCGCGCTGCAGCGCCTGGCGGCAGCCATGACGGAACACATTCCGGCGGAGCATCGCGACGAACTGGTGGTGTTGCTGCGCGAGGCAGGCTGGACGCGGGCGATCGCGTCCCAGGTGGGTTCGCGGTACTGGTGGCGGCGCCTCACGGCCGCGCGTCTGCTGGCCTTCACGGCGACAATCCGTGAGCGTGAACTGGTTAGGCGGCTGATGGACGATCAGCACCCAGCGGTGCGGACCGCCGCGACGCGCTGCCTGACGCGGCTGAACGACCCGGCACTGGTCGCCCTACTGTTGGATCGTTTGCCCACATTCCCGCCGTTCATACGTGCCGCGCTCACCGTCACCTTGCGCGACGTCGCGCACATTACGCTCCCGGAGATCTTGCGCCGGCTGGAGCGACCGGCGACGAGCGACGAGTTGGAGACGTGGGTGAACGTGGTGGAGGTGCTGGGTTCTCCCGAAGCGTACGCGACGCTGGCGCGCCTGGCGTCGCATCCGCAGGCGGCGGTAAGACTAGCCGTCGCTCGCGCACTGAAGCGCCAATTCCATGCGGATGCGTCGAACGTTCTGGTCGACCTCTTGCGGGACGAGGACTGGCGCGTGCGCGCGCAAGCGGCCCGCTCGTTAGGTGCGCTCGCGGCGCACGAAACGACGCCGCTGCTCGCCGCCGCGCTGGCGGACCCCGCCTGGTGGGTGCGCTTTCGTGCCAGCCTTGCGCTGGCCCAAATGGGGGAAACGGGACGGCGCGTGCTGCGGGAGTCACGCCGCGCGCGCGACCGCATGGCGCGCGACATGGCGTCGCTGGTCTGCGGTTTGTCGGAAGGAAGCATCATCGAGCTCACCGAGGCGTAGCCGTGGAACAGCTCACGGATTTCGCGGCGGTCGGCGTCCGCGCGGCGGACATGGCGATCCTTTTCTACTTCCTTGCGCTGAATGCGTTTTACCTGTTCCTGTTCGCCATCGCCATCCCC
>JBFMFA010000671.1:0-2739 GCA_040753195.1 Gemmatimonadota bacterium
CTTGCCAGCGGCCACGAGCTGAGAGGTGATGACGCGGTCGTCTGCCGACGGCGTTGGATCGCCGCTCGGATGGTTGTGCACGAGGATCACCGCAACCGCACGCGCAGCGATCGCAGCGATAAACACCTCGCGCGGATGCACGAGGGACGAGTTCAGGATGCCGCGCGTGATCACCGTCGGGCCAGCCGCCGACACGCAGTGCTGAGCGTCGAGAGTCAGAATCCAGAAGCTTTCGACTGCTTCGCGCTGTGCGTACGGCGTCATGTACTCGAACACGTCGCGCGGGGTACGGATCGGGACGTGAGTCGCGGTGAAGCCCACAGGCGCCGGAAACGATCCCTCGCGCACGAGCCGCAGCGTAGTCAAGCGCAGCATGCGACGGGACCGCGCTCGCGGGCGGGAGTCGAGATAGCCGAGTGTCTCACTCATGCGGCCCTCCCGACAATGGCTGGCGCCGGTTCGCTCGCGCCGGTGCGCCGCGACTCGATGCCTAACGGGTCGAAGCCTCTGAGAATTTCGCGGAAGGGCGTGACGAGCGTCGTCCGGTACCGGTCGAGCATGGCCGCACCGGTGAACGCACGCCGGAACTCGACCGCCGAGAGTCCCGTTAGGGTCCGGACAGTCCGGCTGAAACTCTGCGGTGACGAGGCGTCGAGGCGATGCGCGATAGCGCTGATGGAAAGCCCGGAGGTTTCGCCGAGCCGCGCTGCCAATACAAGCCGCGCCTCAGCGATGTATTGCTTGACCGACGGTAGGCCCGCACGCTGAAACCGCGACGCGAGCGTCGCTGGATGCACGCCGAGCAGGGCCGCTACGCACCTCGCGCTCGAAACGTTAGGCGCGAACACCTCCGCGAAGAAGCGCGCGACGCCGCGTGTGCATCCTGCATCGCACTCATCCCCTCGCCCATCAGCGGCGATCGCGGTGAGAATCGATGACACGCACTGCCGCTGAAAGGCCGCCGGCAGATTGCGGGCAAGAGCGCTGCGCAGCGCTGTAAGACCGATGGAGGAGTCCGCATCGTAGACCGCGAGTACGCCGGCGCGTCCGAGCAGCAAGGTACCGGTCAGCGTCTCCGGCCCCGCCTCGTCAGCGGCAAGGCCAAGCACCGGGACGCTCGCGAAGTCGCGCACGAGACGCGCGAGGGCCGGAACGTGAGAAAGTCCAACGCGAGCGCTCGATATGAGCACAGCGTCAGCAGTGTCTCGGATTAGGTCCGATCTCACCGTGTCGAGCGTTTCGTGGTGGGCCAGTGTCGCGGAGCCCTTCAGAGAGAGTGCGACCCACGGCCGCTCGGATGGCGTCAGCCACGTCAGGACGTGCGGTGACGGAGAAGCCTCCGCGGACCGAACTGCGGCCGAGGGCGGCTTCGCTTGTGGGAGAAGAACGGGAGCGTACATAACCCCTCCGGGTTGTCCCGTCGGGGCGCATCGCCTACGTTGGTCGTGTGCCCCTTCGGGGGTGCGGGAGGGGCAGACCGGTACGTTTACTAGGCGATCCGGCTGCCCCTCTGTTGTGCGGTACAATGTACGCTATCGCGTACGCGTTGTCAAGTAGGAAACGTACGCGTACGCGTAACTTCGGCGAGCGGTTTGCGTCGGCGGACGCTTGACGCTGTGTCCGCTATCGCGTACACTCACGAACATGTCGCCACTCCGGTTGCGCGTGCGCGAGCTTCGCGAGGCGCTCGGCTTGACTCAGGCCGAGCTGGCGGAGCGCGCCGATATTCGACGGGCGACGGTGAACCGGATCGAGAACGCGCGCGTCACGGCGATTGACCTCGAGGTGTTGGAGAAGATCGCGGACGCCCTGCGCGTCGAGCCGGGCTTCATCATCGTGCGCTCGTCCGACGCGCGGGACTCGAACGCTCACCCCACGAAGAGCAAGCGCAGCCGGCGGTAGCCGGCGAGCACGCGCGCAGCGCGACGCAAGGCGCCCCGTCCGCAGCGGAGCGGAGGACGGGACACGGAAACGACACTCCGCGCCGGTCGGCGTTACGATGCTTCCGCGCCGAGTCGGCGGCGAAACCCCCTCCCGCAAGAATGTAGACGAGACACTCGTGCGCGATGTACCGCGGCGAGTCCGTGTTCGTGATCCTCGCCCTCCCCGGCTGCTCGTCATCGCTCGCACGGAGAAGCTGCTCGAGCTGTGCCTCGAAATCAAATCACGACATTGTGTCGGTCTTCAGAGAGAGATTGGACGTCGGCGCCCGTTCCACATGCCTTCCTCCGCCGCGAGAAACAGCACACAAACGGCACCCCTGTACCCGGAGTTCCACGGGTCATCTTGCGCAACGATCGTTTGGCTGCGGCCACTGCCCGCCTGGGAAGCGCAAGCAGCATCATCGTTAGGCGGGCGTTCTTAGAATGAACCGCGCTCTCTGTCGCAACGGTTGCAAGTAGGAGGCCGTTTGCCTTCTGACCCGTGTTCGCCGTGGTCGGAAGACGCCGCAGAGATTCTCACGAGGTTAACGCCGAACTCGGAGTCGCGACGAACGACGAGACTTCCCTTATTTTCGGTCACCGTCTGGGCCGTCGCCGACCGATGGCGCAGGGGTACTCAAGGCGTCAATCCAGACCGTGCCGTTTGGATCTCCGGCGCAAATAGCTTGATCGACGCGTTTTCCACTCTTCCTCTGTGACCGACAACCACTCGGCCGACAACCAGCCATCCACTCATCATGCGCTGCTGTCCCTCCACGTCACGGGCGGCTTTCTGTCGGGGCTGCGTGTAGACTTC
>JBFMFA010000672.1:0-2736 GCA_040753195.1 Gemmatimonadota bacterium
CTCAAGCGTGCGGTCCTCGCCGGGCCGGACGTGCCCCGCCTGCATGAGCGGAACCCAGAGCATCGGCACTGCCAGTGGCAGCGGACCTCTGAATTCTGCCGGCGTCACGCCAACGATCGTATAGGTGTAGCCGTTGAGCACGACCGACCTGCCCACGATCGCTGGATCGCTGCCGAATATCGTCCGCCATGCCGTGTGACTGATCACCGCCACCGGATGCGCGCCGACCCCCTCATCCTCCGCAGCGACAAAAACCCGCCCACGTTCGGCGCCAACGCCAAGGACAGAAAAGAGATTCGCCGAGACGATTTGTGCCATGATGCGATCGTTGCGTCCGCCTGACGAGAGATTCAGCGGCACGTAGGTCCACGTGGCGACACCGGAGAAGACGTCCGTCAGCCGGCGGCGGATGTCGAGATAGTGCGGGATCGAACTCGATCCATAGTCCACGCTTCCGGTGTACGAGCGATACAGCTGCACCAGCTCGTCGGCATTGCGCACACCCGGCAGCGGCCGCAGCAGAAGTGCCTCCGTCGCGGAAAACACGGCCGTGTTCAGCCCAATTCCCAGGGCAAGTGTGACGACGCCGATGATCGTAAAGGCGGGATTGCGCAGCAGCGTACGCACCGCGTAACGGAGATCCTGAAGCAGCGACACGAAACTCTCCCGTGGATTCGTTCGGCCTACGGCGAGAGTGCGGCGGAGGATTCGACGCCGGCGGGAGCCGGCGGACCATCACTTCAGAACGTCAGCCCAAGCGTGACCGGGAAGTAGTGGAGATTTGCGGTGCCACGCTCGCTGTTGTGAAAGCGCCCTTCGACAAATGGCCGCAGGCCGAGCGCGTAGAGCCGGACGCCCATCCCGACGTTCCAGCCAAACTCGGTACTCGAGCCGCAGCTGATATCCGCGTCGCAGGTCGTGCGATACGCCCCGAGTCCGCCGATGAGGTACGGCGCAAGCGGCGAGTTCGTCATCGGGAGGCGGTACGTGAGATTGCCGGTGAGCGACAGTACATTGTGACTGCCGGTACCTAACGAGGCTTGCGCGGCATCTTTGATACCGAAGCGGTTGTATGCAGCTTCCAGGCGGATGCCGAGTGGGAGCATGATGGACCCGACGTTGAGCCCACCTAACGCGTGCCACCCCAGATCCGCGGTGCCGCGAAGGTCACTGTGCGGCGCCGACAACCCACCGGCTAACGAAAACGTGACGGGACGCTGCGCGTGGACCGATGCCGCAGTGGCCGCAACGACAGCAAGTATCAGACTGAGTCGCATTGTGGTTTCCGTCAGAGTGACATGAGGTACTGAACCAGATCTCGTTTCTGGCCGCGGTTGAGCTTGAGGTTTCGCACACGGTCATAGTGGTTGACGACAGCGTCCAGCGTTTGCGCACTCCCGTCGTGGAAATACGGCGGGTGCTGCCACAAGGCGCGCAATGGCGTGGTGCGATACATCTTCGTCGCGGTTCTCGCGGCGTACGTCGAGTCCATGCCGGTTTCGGATGGCCGGTGCAGGATGCCGCTCGTCGCCCGAGCGCTATCTGCGCCGACGGCGCCGGTTGCGACGCGCGTGTTGTTGTCCGTCAGGTTGCCGTTGACATGACAGGAAGCGCAGTTTGCGTCGAAGACAACCTTTCCTCGCCGGGCGGCTGCCCGATCATACGACGCACCTAACGTTGGCGGAGCTTTAAGGCTGTGTTGATACGCGCGCAGCGCCGCAAGCTTCGGTGTGACAAGGTCCGGTTCATGACGAACGCTGATTCCGAGGCGCGGGTCCTCGAAGTTGCCGCGGCCATGCATCTGCGTAATTGCGACGTACGCATTCCAGTATGAAATCGGGCCTTCAGCTGTATACGTCTCATTCGCAACGTTCGCGAGGCCGTGAGCGGGCGGCAGCGTTAGGGGCGTGCTTTTTCCGTCGAAGTTGAAACGTGGATCGTACGTCCCCTTCGGCCAGCTGCGCAGTATAGCTTTCTGTTCCTCGCTGTAGACGGGGAGCATGGCGAGGATCTTCCCCACCTGCAGATCTCTATTGGGCCACCCGTCAAGTCGGTGACCGATCCCCGGGAGCAGCGCATTATCGACCGTGGAATGACAGAGTGCGCAAGTGATGCCGATTTTGGTGAGCTTGCCGTCTTTGTTGAACGTGGCCCTAACGCCGACCACGGCATTCTGTTTGAGCAACTCGACGGTGCCACCCGTACTGAACGGGTTGCGCAGCGCGAACTTGGCCAGGTTCAGTCGATCCATGTCGACCTTGAGGCCTAGGCCTAACGCTTCGAGCGGCTGGATTCTCTTTGCGACGATCTCGAGCAAACGTGCGGTGTCGGTCCAGAAGGTCTCGTTCCCGAAGGTGTCATCGCGGAAGATCTTCTTTCCTTGACGCTCGAGGTCGTTGGCCGGCTTCGTCTCGGGGAATTGGCGGCATGCCAATACGGTGAGGAGCGCCAGAAGGGCAGATATCGTGGAACGCATGAGCTTGTCTCGGTCTCAGCTGCTAAGCATAAGTCATGCAACAACTGTGCTTATCAGCGCGGCCGCCAGGCACCAGCAGCAGCACGAGGCGAGTACTCGTTAGGTGATACTGCGTCTGGCGTTAGCGCATGCGCGCGTACGAGGCGGTTCCCAGCATCCGGTTTTCGCCATATCGCTCGTTTTGGCGCAGTGACCGCGACGACGCAGCGACCACCTAACGTGGCGCACAATCTGCCAACATCGAGGCGAGAACCGGAGAG
>JBFMFA010000673.1:0-2731 GCA_040753195.1 Gemmatimonadota bacterium
TGCGCCAGCTTAAAGCCCTTGTCGTCGTTGTCGCCGCGGCCGTTGCTGCCTCGTGTCGCACGACCACCTCCAGCGCCCCGGCTCCGGCCGTTAGGCCCAACGCGCCGGCCGCGACGCCCGCTCAACCAGGGCCGGCCGGACAGGATTCGGCGCGACCGCCTGGTGCACCAGGGCAGGGCGGGCCACAAGGCGGCGCCGCGCAGGATCCGCAGCCACGTCCATACAATCGCGTGATCACAGCCCAGGCGCGTACGCGCGACGGGATGTTCAAGACGCATCGCATCGGAAGCCGTCTCTATTTCGAGATTCCCCGTTCCCAACTGAATCGCGACATGCTGCTCGTCACGCGCGCCTCGCGCGTTCCGGTCAACGCGGGGTACGGCGGGCAGACGGTCGGACCGCGGCGTGTCGTGCGCTGGGAGCGCCGCGACAACCGTGTCTATTTCCGCAATATCTCGTTCGCGACCGTGGCCGATAGCACGTCGCCGATTTATCAGGCGGTACGCAACTCGAACACGGACGTCATTCTCGCGGCATTCAACGTCGAGGCGTACGGGCCCGACAGCGCCGCGGTGATCGAAGTAACGCGCATGTACACCGCGCCGCCGCCTGAAATCGGGCCGGGGAATCAGTTCCGCGGCAACCCGGATGCGCAGCGGTCATTCATCGAACGCGTGCTCTCGTTTCCGCAGAATGTAGACGTGGAAGCCACCCTAACGATTCCGGCGCCAGCGACACCACAGGGCGCGCAACAGGGCGGCAACCCGTTCCAGCAGGCGGCGGCCGGAACGTCGACGATCGGCATGTACTGGTCGATGGTCCGTCTGCCGGATCGACCGATGATGCCGCGTCTGGCGGACAAGCGCATCGGATTCTTCAGCATGCAGCAGCTGGACTATGGCCGTCCCGAGCAGCGCGCGCAGACGCGCGAGTACATCGTGCGCTGGCGCCTGGAGAAGAAAGACCCTAACGCGGCGATGTCGGAGCCGATCAAGCCGATCACGTATTACGTCGATCCGGCGACCCCAAAATGGCTCGTGCCCTATGTGAAGCGAGGGATCGAGGATTGGCAGCCAGCGTTCGAAGCCGCCGGATTTATACGGGGCATCGTGGCGAAGGACGCACCGACGGCGCAGGAGGATCCCGACTGGGCGCCTGAAGACGCGCGCTACTCGGTCGTGCGCTGGTTCCCATCGACGATCGAGAATGCGCAGGGACCTAACGTGAACGATCCGCGCTCGGGTGAGATCATCGAGTCGGACATTTACATGTACCACAATATCATGCAGCTGCAGCGCTCGTGGTACTTCACGCAGGTAGCGCATCTGGATCCGCGCGCGCGTATGTGGCCGTTCCCGGACTCTCTGATGGGGCGGCTGGTGCAGTTCGTCGTGGCACACGAAGTGGGCCACACGTTAGGCTACCAGCACGACCAGAAGGGGAGTTCCACCTATCCGGTGGACTCCGTGCGCAGCCGGACGTGGGTGAAGCGGATGGGGCACTCCCCATCGATCATGGACTACTCGCGCTTCAATTACACGGCGCAGCCGGAAGACAACATCGATCTCGAGGATCTCCTCCCGCGCATTGGTCCGTGGGACAAGTACATCACGCGCTGGGGATACTCGCCGATTCCGAACGCGAAAACGCCTGACGAGGAGTGGGCGACGCTCGACAAATGGTCGCGTGAACAGGATGAGACGCCGTGGTATCGCTTCAACATGAGCGACTCGCGGGGCTCCGATCCAGGGGATCATAACGAGGCAGTCGGCGACGCCGATCCGGTCAAGGCCGGGGGCTGGGGCGTCAAAAGCATCAAGCAGATCGTACCGCTGCTCATTCCGGCGACGGTGCGACCGGGCCAGGACTACGACGATCTCAACCTGCTCTACGGTCGCTTGATCGGGCAGTGGGGCAACGAGATGCGTCACGTCACGATCATCCCGGGCGGCGCGATCGCGCAGGAGAAATACGCGGGGCAGGAAGGGATTCGTTATGAGCCGTACAGCAAGGCGCGGCAGCAGGAGGCGGTGCGTTTCCTGAACGCCAACGCGTTCGCGACGCCGAGTTATTTCCTGAGCCGCGACATTCTGCGGCGCATCGAAGTGGAAGGAGCGATCCGCCGGATCAATCAACAACAGGGCTCGATTCTTGGGCAGCTGTGGAACGACCGCCGCCTCGAACGGATCATCGAGTTCGACGCGTTGGACGCAAACGGTAATGGCTCCTATTCGCTGGCAGATTACCTGGCCGATATCCGCGGCGGGATCTGGAGCGAGTTGTCGGCGCCTAACGTGAGGATCGATGCGGTGCGGCGCGAGCTCCAGCGGACATATTTGGCGCAGGCTGCCGCGAAGATCAATCCACCAGCGGCAGCGGTGCCTGCCGGTATCCCGGCGCAATTCGCGCAGCAGTTCGGTCCGGCGCGCGCAACGAGCGACATCCGTTCGCTCTTCCGCGCGGAGCTGCGTTCAGTGGACGCGGCGGCACGATCAGCGTTAGGCAGAACGAATGACCGCACCACGCGGGCGCATCTGGAAGATGTGCGGGATCAGATCGACCGCATCCTGGATCCGCAGAGGTAGAACTTAGATCTAAGGTCTAAGGTCTAAGGCCGCGGGCAAGTCCTTCGACCTTAGACCTTAGACCTTAGACCTTAGACCTCTCTATCGTATCCTCCACCCGTTCACCGGTCCGCCGTGAAAGAATTTCTCCGGCGTCATGACGCCGT
>JBFMFA010000674.1:0-2718 GCA_040753195.1 Gemmatimonadota bacterium
TGATCCGTGCGGTCGAACAACATTGCCCCATCGAGCCACACGCGTTCAGCGCGCGAGTAAATGCTGAATGGATTCCCGTCCCATAACACCACATCGGCGTTCTTCCCGGCTTCCAGCGATCCGATCTGACTATCCAGGCCTAACGCCCATGCGGCGTTGATGGTGATCCACTTGATCGCCTCATCCGGCGTCACGGTGAAACCGAGATCCGCCGCCGCTGCCATCGACTTCGCGGCGTCCTGATTCAAGCGCTGCATGCCGTTGGCGTCATCGGAGTGGACGATCGCCCGCGCACCCGCCTTGTGCACCAGCGCCAGATTCGCGCGCACGCCATCCAAGGCTTCCATCTTGAAGCCGCCCCAGTCGGACCATAACGACGCCGCAATGTCGTTCGCGGCCAGCAGATCGGCGACTTTATACGCCTCCACGCCGTGATGGAATGAACGGATCTTGTAGCCAAATTCCTTGGCGATGTCGATCATCTGCGCCATCTCATCGGCGCGATAGCAGTGGTTCTGCACGAAAATGTTGCCGCGAAGCACCTCGGCGAGCGTTTCCAT
The DNA here is from genome assembly GCA_040753195.1 of Gemmatimonadota bacterium. GTDB lineage: Bacteria > Gemmatimonadota > Gemmatimonadetes > Gemmatimonadales > Gemmatimonadaceae > DASYRX01. The sequence continues at coordinate 561 of JBFMFA010000674.1, forward strand.
CGCGAGGTCGCGCGTCGGCGGGTCTCCTTTTTTGTCAGCGAGCCACGCATCCCAGCGACGGCGATACGCTTCCGCCTGGATCCAGCGCGCGCGGTAACCGGCCACGTTCCCCATGCGTGTCGACGGGCCACGATTCGCGTAAACGCGCTTCGGATTTTCGCCACATGCCATCTTCAAACCGTACTTGGCGCCGGGGAACTTCATCCCTTGCACCGTTCGCGCGGGGACGACTTTGAGCACCGCGCTTCGGCCGCCGAACAGGTTGGCCGAGCCGGGGAGTACCTGAATCGTCGTGACGCCTGACGAAAGCGCGCGTGGGAACATGGGATCCTGCGGCCACACCGAGTGCTCGGCCCACACTTCGGGTGTGGATGGATTCGTGGCTTCATTCCCGTCGCTATGCGCGTCGACGCCAGGCGCCGGATACACGCCGAGGTGTGAATGCGTGTCGATGATGCCGGGAGTGACCCACTTACCACTCCCGTCGACGACGACCGCGTCACTGGGCGGTGTAATGTTCGTACCCACGGCCGCGATCTTTCCGTCGCGCAGCAGAATGCCAGCGTTCTGAAGCGTCGGGCCGGCGGCGGTCATTATTGTCGCGTTGCGAATAAATGTCGTGCGTGAGGGAAACGGGCGGTATGCGCTGGCAAACGCATCCGCGTTAGGCTCGGAAAGCGCGCCCGGACCCGGCTGCGGTTTTTTCGTCGTGTCGCTCTGTTGCGCAGCAGCTGGGGCAGCCGCCGGGGCCGGCGCGGGTGCCGGTGGTGCTGCGCTGGAGCACGCCACGGACGCGACCAGCAGGAACATTCCACTTCGCATGCTCGGTTGACTCCGTTGATAGCGGGTAGAGTGGCACAAGGTAGAGTCGCACTCGGCGGCGGACTACCCTAGATCTGAAGCGCTGACCGCAGCGCGCGAACGTCGTCAGAGCACAAACCATCGACCCCGAGCTCGTGCAAGCGCCGGGCATCGTCAACATCGTTCACCGTCCACGCGATCACACGTGCGCCGACCCGATGGACGTCGTCCACGAGCCGTGCCGTAATGAGCTTGCGATGGGGCCAGAAATCCCTGACACCGTGCGCCAGCACGACGGCGGCAGCATCGCCGGCCAGATAATCCACCAGGAAACCCGTCGCCATTGTCGGTGCAAATTCGCGCACGGTGCTAATCACCGCGGCGTCGAAACTGTGTACGGCGGCGCGAACGCTATGCGCGGTTAGGCACTCGATTATGGATGCGGCGCTCCGCCGCGCCTTGGCCTCCACATAGAGCGTTGCTTGCTCGCGCACGAGGTCGCACACTTCGTCCAATGTCGGCACACCGTAACGAGCAAGAACGCCACGAGTCAGACGCTCGATCATCTCGCCTTCGGAGCCACCGATCCGCGGATCGTGGTGTACCACGACAACGCCGTCTGCGCTCACATGGACATCGAGTTCGATTGCGTCAGCGCCAGCCTGGAGCGCCAGGTCGAACGATGCCAACGTGTTCTCGCGCGCCTGCCGAGGCATGCCGCGGTGGGCTATCAACTCGATGGGCTAGGGAGTAAGGGAACGGGACTAGGGGAAGGTAGCGCTCAGGTGTACACAATCGTCACTCTGGCATCCCTTAACACTCTCTATCTCCGCACGTCTACCTCACTGCACAGATGGAACCACAGCCCGATCGCGCCAACGATAGCGAAGATCGCGCGCTGATCGAGCGGTGGCTTCGTGGCGATCAGCGCGCCGCGACCGCAATCGTCGATCGGCACGCGAACGCGATCGCGCGTTTTGTGGGGACGCTGGGAGAACAGGAGAGAGATGAGGTTGTGCAGGACACTTTCGTCCGCGCCTTCTCATCCTTCGACTCGTTCCGAGGTGAGAGTTCGCTCCGGACGTGGCTCTTCACGATCGCGCGTCGGCTGGTTTTGGACCGACGACGCGCCCAGCGACGGCGGCCAGAGGCTGAGTCTCTGGAGAATGTGGAAGTGGCGGAGGGGGGATTCACGGCGTTGGATGCAATCGTTGCCGCGGAGTCCGAGGGGCAAGTGCGGGAAGCCGTGGGACGGCTTTCACCGACGCAGCGCGAAGTGTTCACGCTGCGAGTTGGGGAAGGCCTTTCATACAAGGAAATCGCCGAGGTGGTGCGAACAACGGAAGGTGCGGCGCGG
>JBFMFA010000675.1:0-2718 GCA_040753195.1 Gemmatimonadota bacterium
GGCGGATCTGATACCCCTCGAAGCGGAGATCCCAGTTGGCGCTGGATGAGACAGCACCGCTCGTTAGGTCGAAGTACACCGGGCCGTTGCGCACATCGACGGTGCGGCTATGCGACGCGCTGAACGCGGCTCCTGGCGAGGCCTGTGTCGCGTATTCGAACGTAATCTGTCCGGCATTGGTCGCGGAGTTTTGCTGCACACTCAAGACGCGGAATTTGCCTAACGTGGCACTCGTCGTTCCTTTGCGCAGAATCCACGCACGGTCCAGCGCCACCGTCGAGCTGGTGCCGGAACCGTTCAGCCAGCCTGAGATCGCCGGCGACAGCTGATCGCTGCGGAACGCATCGTCGCCGGGAATCGATGTTGCTACCAGGGCCTCAAAGTCAGAAAGTGTCGCCGCCGGTGTCAGCGCGCGGATCGCGTCGTCCGTTGCGGTCGCGCGCGCGCAGACACAAAACCCCGAGACGCCGCCCGAGCCCGCTGCACCACCATTCAGTGTGACGGTCGTCGCAAAAAGCGAGAGGTCCCACTCGTTGGAGGTGGCTGGGTCACTCACCGTTACGACGCGCGCGGGTGTACCAAGCCGCACAAACGCCGGGCTCTGCGAGGCGTTGACGACTATCGAATCTGTCGTGGAGACGAGTGGCGACTCAGTCGAACTGGAGTCCGAACAGGCGGCAACAACTATTACAGCGGCGAAGGCCGAAAGACGCAGTAGTGGAGTCATGCCCGAACGTGCCGTATCCGCCGGGCTCGGACCATTCGAAATACTACGTAGGGGGGTCCTGCGAACTGTTGCCACCGATCGCCAGTCGGGTGAGCTCCGCGACCGAGCGCACACGCAGTTTGCGCATGATGCTGTCTCGATGCGCTTCGACGGTGCGCACGCTGATCCCCAGCTGGCTGGCGGTTTCTTTGTTCTGCAGGCCGCGCACGACGAGCGCCAGCACTTCGCGTTCCCGCGGCGTGAGGCTTGTCAGGCGCTCGCTACCCTCGGTCTCGCTGCCGCGAACCGCTGCCGTTAGGTGCGGTGCGATGTCGGGTCCGAAGTACTCGCCGCCCTGGTGGACCGCGCGCACGGCCGCGCGCAGCGCCGAGGGCGTCGTATCCTTGCGCACATATCCATGGGCCCCGGCACGCACGCTGCGCAGCACGTACTCCTTGTTGTTGTGCACGGTGAGCATAACGATGCGCGCCTGTGGCGCCACCGCGAGCAGCCGCGGAATCCCTTGCACACCCGACTCGTCAGGCATCGTAATGTCGAGCAGAATGACATCGGGCTGCTCTCGTTCGGCGAGCGCTATCGCCTCGGCACACGACGCGGCTTCCGCCGCGAGCGAAAACCCCGGCTCCGATTCGAGCACCTGTCGAATTCCGTGGCGCACGATGCTGTGGTCGTCGGCTACCAGAACCCGAATCGGCGCGTCATTCATGTAACGGCATCTCCAAGGCGACCTCGGCGCCTCCCTCGGCGGCGCGACCGAGCGTAACCATCCCGCCTAACGCCGCAACGCGCTCGCGGATGCCAGCCAGCCCCGCATGACCGTTCATCGCGAGACGGCGATGATCCAGTTCGCCGGGAAAACCCGTGCCGTCGTCGCGCACGCTCACCGAGATCGTAGCTGCCCGGCGCTTCACGTCGACATACACTGCGCTTGCCCCCGTATGGCGAGCAACGTTGGATAGCGCCTCTTGGATGGCGCGGTACAGCGCCAGCTCGACGTCGGGGGCGAGCCGAAAGTCGCCATCGACGCCCGTAACCCGAGTTCGGATCCGCGTGCGTTGTTCGAAATCAGCCACCAGCGATCGAATGGCAGCCGCGATGCCGAGTTCATCCAGAACCGTCGGGCGTAGCGACTCGGTTACCGACCGGATGCTGCGCATGCCGGTGTCCACGAGCTCGACGAGCTGCCCCAACTGATCGCTCATGACGGGGTCTGCCTGTTCGCGAAGGAGACCGAGTCTGAGCTTGACGGCTGCAAAGACCTGAGCGGTTTCATCGTGCAGCTCGAGCGATAGACGGCGCCGTTCTTCTTCCTGCTGCCCGATCGTTCGCGTCGCAAGGCGCGCCAGTTCATCGGTACGCGCGCGCAGGCGATCGACGAGCGCACGACTTTGCATCGCCCCCCCGATCTGGCTGCCTAACGCGATGAGAAATCGCTCGTCGAGCGCGGCGAATGGATGACGCGCATCGCCGACGAGGACGAGCGCGGCCGGGGCGGCGTGCTCCAAAGCGATGGGAAGCAGTGCCGCAAAGCGGAACGCGTCTTCGGGGCCTTCGCCAACGTGCCAGTCGCTGATGACGCGCGGGCGCTGCGATTGCACGGAAGCCGTAATGTCGCGCGCGGCGCGGTCCGGGATGCCAACCCGTGCCCACTCTTCCAGCGCTCCCGCTGCGCGCACCACGCCAACCTTGCCGTCGTTCACGCGGGCGACAGCGCTGCCGCGTGCGGTGGGGAGCTTGAGCGCTTCGGCGAGGAGCGCACCCAACTCATCACTGCTCTCCTGGCCACTCGGCAACGTGGCGGGCGCCAGCGCAACAAGGGCATTCACACCGCGCTGCAAATCCTCGAGGACGAGCTCTCCGAGCCCCGCCGTCGTTACGAGAACGAGCACGATGTCGATGTAGTATCCCCAAGGACTCCACACACCGCGCGCGCGAAGAAACGGGTAGTCCAGATGATGGAGCGCCCAAAGAGCGAGTGTGATCGCGAGTAA
>JBFMFA010000676.1:0-2707 GCA_040753195.1 Gemmatimonadota bacterium
CGCGGATCGCGCGCTTCGGCGATCGCGATATCGACGGCGCGCGCGCCGCGGTCCTCGATGTTCGCTCGCGTGGTGTCGAAGTGTGTGTTGTTAGGCACGATATCGCCGGGCTTCAGCAGCGTGGTGAACAGAATGCGCTCGGCGGCACGCCCCTGGTGCGTGGGGAAGACGTGTTTCAAGGCAGTTATCTCGTGCACGACGCCCGAGAACGCATCGAACGAACGGGCGCCGGCATACGATTCGTCGCTTTGCATCATCGCGGACCATTGATTCGCCGAAAGGGCGCCCGTCCCCGAGTCCGTGAGCAGGTCGATCAGCACATCGCGCGAGTGCAGCTGAAAGACGTTGTAGTGCGCGGCGCGCAGCGCGATATCGCGCTCTTCTCGGGTTGTTTGCCGTATCGGCTCGACCGAGCGGATCCGAAACGGCTCAATGATCGTGTGTGGCAGCATCGGGCGCGTTATGCGGAAACGGTCGCGGCGACCAGGACCGGCTCGAAGCGCGCCTGAAAGAAGCGCAGAAACTTCGGTTCGTAGATCATTCGCAACCCACGCGCCGACTCGCGCGCGTCATGCACTGATTTCACCGCTTCGGCGACGACATCCATGTGCGCTTGGGTATACACGCGGCGCGGAATCGTGAGTCGCGTCAGCTCCAACTTTGGGCGGTGGTGATCCCCGGTCCTGGGATCGCGCCCCGCTGAGACGATCCCTCGCTCCATCGCACGGATTCCGGAATCGAGATACAACGCGGCGGCCAATGTCTGTGCCGGGAAGTCGTCGCGCGTTAGGTGCGGGTAGAAACGCGCCGCGTCGAGGAAGATCGCGTGACCGCCGACTGGGTGCACGATGGGAATGTCCCAGTCGGTCAGCAGCTCACCGAGGTAGCGTACCTGGCCAATGCGCGAGCGCACGTGATCGTCGTTCACCGATTCGGCGATCCCGATCGCCATCGCCTCCATGTCGCGCCCAGCGAGACCGCCGTAGGTGTGCAACCCCTCGTACAATACCACGAGATTGCGCAGTTCCTCAAAGAGATCCCAGTCATTCACCGCGAGCCAGCCGCCGATATTCACGAGGGAGTCCTTCTTCGCGCTCATCCAGGCGCCGTCAGTATAGCGGCAGAACTCACGCAGAATGGCCGCGATCGACGTCTGCTGAAAACCGGGTTCACGTTCCTGAATGAAGAACGCATTCTCCACCGCGCGCGTGGCGTCAAGATAGACTTTGATGCCGAACGGCTTGCATAACGAGTGAAGCGCACGCGCGTTGGCCATGCTCACAGGCTGGCCGCCTGCCATGTTCACGGTGGCCGCGAGACTCACGTACGCGATGCGCTCACTGCCGACCTGCTCGATCAATTCACGGAGCTTGTCGAGATCGACGTTCCCTTTGAACGGGCTGGTGTCCTGCGTGTCGTGCGCTTCGTCGACGATGACGTCGCGGAAGATGCCGCCGGCAAGCTCCTGATGCGCGCGCGTCGTCGTAAAGTACATGTTCCCCGGCACGTACTGCCCCGGCTTGATTGCGACGCGCGAAAGCAAGTGTTCGGCGCCACGCCCCTGATGCGTCGGGATGAGATGGCGGTAGCCGTAGAACTCCTGAACCGCGGCTTCGAGGTGATAGAAGTTGCGGCTTCCCGCGTACGCCTCGTCGCCTAACAACATACCGGCCCACTGCCGATCGCTCATGGCGCTCGTTCCGCTGTCAGTGAGCAGATCGATGTACACGTCCTCCGAGCGCAGCAGGAATGTGTTGTAGCCAGCCTCCTCTATGGCACGCTGACGCGATGCATAGTCGATCGTCGTGAGCGGCTCGACCATCTTGATCTTCCAGGGTTCGGCCCAGGAGCGGCGGCCGAACTGCTGTCCCATGGTTCGCGGCGGAGAGTAGTTCATTGTGAGGATCGCTCGAACACCCAGTAGTTGTCGTAGTTCAGGTCCCGTGACCGGAAGCGCTCGCGCGCTTCCAGCGTGCGGCGGTCATTGGTCAACGTGTAGCGCACCACGTTCAGTGATTCACCGGATGGAGAGGCGAACCGCGTGCTGAACACGAGTGTGTCTGCATCCCACGTTAGGCGCGAGAAGCGCTGTTGGTCCCCTGCTCCGCTCGCGACCTCCTTTCCGTCGGCGGTCAGTTCGAACGACACCGTATGCTCCTCCCCTCGCAGCACGAAGCGGCGCGACAATCGAAACTGCGGATCGCGGTGCTCTATTCGCAGGATCGCGCTATCGAGATTCGCGAGCTGCGCAACCTGCAGCTTCGTGCGGTGCGTATTGAGCGTCCACTCACCGCTGAAATCCCTACGAAGCAAACTTTCTCCTGACGACGGTGAGTTTGAGTGCCGCGGGATACTTGGCCGAGTGGTGAATTACGTTGTGCGCCGCCACCCCGTCGGTCTCGTCGTAGTTCCGCCCACCGGTGTTCATGTTGCGATCGAAGCGCGGGAAGTTCGAGCTGGAAACTTCGATGCGAATGCGATGCCCCGCGTCGAAGTAGTTGCTCGTCGTTAGGGGCCCGACCACCACTTTGTAGACCTTTCCCGATTCCATGAACGTCGGCGACGCATACCCGTCGCGATAGCGTGCCCGTTGGATCGATTCGTCCAGGTTGAACGCGCGACCGTCGGGATAGACATCGATGAGCTTGACGGTGAAGTCCGTGTCTTTCACGTCCGTGGACACATACAGCGTCAGCTCAACGGGGCC
>JBFMFA010000677.1:0-2703 GCA_040753195.1 Gemmatimonadota bacterium
CAGCCAAACCGCAGACCAGCACGCCACAACCGAAGGCCCCCTCCCCGCCGCCCTCCGACCTCCGACCTCCGACCTCCGGTGAGCGCACAAAATCTTCGCCTCTGGCACGGCGTCTCGCCGAGGAGAAAGGCGTCGACCTAACGAGCGTCGCGGGTAGTGGTCCGGGCGGTCGCATCGTCAAGCGTGATGTCGAGGCGGCGCCGGCCGCCGCACCCGCTGCGCGCGTACCGGCGCGCGCGGCCACCGGTGCCGACTACGAAGACGTCCCGCTGACGCAGATTCGCAAAACGATCGCTCGACGCCTGGTGGAGTCGATCGGCCCAATCCCGACCTTCTACCTGACCGCGGAATTCGACATGGAGCGCGTCGCCGAGATGCGCGGCGCAATGGCCGAACTCGGCAACGAATACAAGGTCTCGTTCAACGACATCGTGCTGAAGGCGGTCGCTACGGCGCTGGCGCAGCATCCCGAGTGCAACGCGCACTGGTTAGGCGACGCCATGCGCTTCTGGCACCGCGTGCATTTGGGGATCGCGGTGGCGACGGATACGGGGCTCATCACGCCCGTCATCTTCGACGCGCACCTCAAGCGCCTGTCGGAGATTGCGGCGGAAGCGCGCGACCTCGCTGGCCGTGCGCGTGAGCGGCGGCTCAAGCCGGAGGAATACACCGGCTCCACGTTCACGGTCTCGAACCTCGGCATGTTCGGCATCGAACACTTCACGGCGATCATCAATCCACCGGAAGCAGGGATCCTCGCGATCGGAGCGATCGAGCCGCGCCCAATCATGCATAACGAGACCACGATTGTGCGACGGCGCATGAAGGTCACGATGAGCTGCGACCATCGCATCATCGACGGGGCCGCGGGCGCGAAGTTCTTGCAGACGCTGCGCCGCTTGATTGAGAATCCTCTAATGCTCGTTTACTGAGATTCGCTCTGACCTTAGACCTTAGACCTTAGACCTTAGACCTCAGGTTGTGACATCCCCGCGTCCTCGCGTGACGCTCAACGGGATCTAGCAAGTCACGCTCCGGTTTCATGTACGTCATTGCTGGAGACCGATTTGCGACCGAGGACACGCTGTGCGCAGCAGGCTTCGACCAACGGTCCGTGGAGTGGCCCTGGTCTTTCTTGCCGCCTGCGGTGGAAGCGACGCCCCCACGACCGTCAGTAACGTAGCACCAAAGACAGCCAGCCTAACGGTTGGCGTCTCGAACGTGCCCGCCGGCGCCACCGCGAACGTCACGGTCACCGGTCCCAACGGCTTCACGCGCGTCATCAACAGCACGACGACGATCACCGGCCTAACGGCGGGAGGCTATCTTGTCGCCGCGGCAACCGTCGAAACGGAGCTTGCGCGATTTGCGGCGAGTCCGGCTTCACAGAATGTCGAGTTGATCGCGGGTGGCTCACACGCCGTTGATGTTGCATATGCCCTCGCGTCCGGCACGCTCGAGTTGATCGTTGGCGGGCTTCCAGCCCAGCATGACGGCGCCGTGACTATTACCGGGCCTAACAACTACGCACGACAGACCGGCAAGAGCGAGACGCTTTCGAAACTCACGCCTGGGTCGTACGTGATCAACGCAGCCAGCGTGATGGCGGGTGGTGACGGTTATGCGGTCACCGCCGCGACTCCGGCGGTCGAGATCACTGCATCGCCGACGCCGCACGTAGCCACCGTCACATACGGCGTGGCCACAGGTCGTCTGCAGGTGCACGCCAACGGGCTCCCGGTGGGCGCCACGACCACGTTTCAGGTCACGGGCCCGCTGGGTTTCGCACGCACCGCCACGGCCGGCGAAGTACTCCTGGGGTTGGTGCCCGGCATCTACACGATCAGCGCGCCTAACGTCACCATGGGCACCAGCACCTATGTGCCGGGGCCTGCCAGCGTGTCGGTCAACGTCGCGGCGTCGCTGGTTGCCGCGCAAGCAAACGTCGCCTATACGGTCTCGGCAGGCAATGGCGGCTCCGGGCCGCTCAACCTAACGATCGACAACGTCTATATCACGCAAGCCGTGCAGAGTTACGCCGGGGACGTGCCGCTGATCGCGGGTCGCGACGGCCTGGTGCGTGTGTTTGTCAAAGCCTCGACGGCAAATACGGTGCAGCCACAGGTGCGTGTGCGCCTCTACAACGGCGCCACGCTGGTGCAGACACTCACCCTCAACGCGCCGACCAGCGCAGTCCCCACGACCGTGATGGATGTCGCGCTCAACTCCGCATGGTACGGCGTGGTGCCTGCGGCAAACATCCAGACCGGTCTGCGGCTGCTCGCCGAAGTCGATCCGGGGAACGGCGTGGCCGAGGCCTCGGAGAGCGACAATAATTGGCCGGCGTCCGGTCAGGCTGCCGCGCTCGTCGTGAAGAATGTCCCGCCGTTCTCCGTCCGCTTCGTGCCCGTTAGGCAGAGTAACGACTTTACGGGGAACGTGTCCGCCGCCAACACCGATGCGTTCCTGTCCGACATGCGACGCATGTATCCGCTCGCGGCGATCGATGCAGACGTGCGCGCGACCTATACCACCAATGCGCCGCTCCTCCAGGCGAACGATCTGAACAACGCCTGGCAGACCGTGCTGAGTGAAGTGCACGCCTTACGCGCGCTGGATGGCAGCTCGCGCCATTACTACGGCGTGGTGAAGACTGCCTACTCGTCAGGCGTCGCTGGCATGGGGTATCTCGGTGCCCCGGCC
>JBFMFA010000678.1:0-2703 GCA_040753195.1 Gemmatimonadota bacterium
ACACCGCAGGTCCTCGCGGTCAACAATCGTGAAGCGCGCATTCTCGTGGGCAACAAGGTGCCATTCGTCGCCTCCACGCGACTCGGCAACGACGTCGCCATCGATCGCAGCGTGCAATACCAGAACGTCGGAACCAACCTTATCATCGTTCCGACGATCAACTCGGACGATTATGTCAGCGTCGAAGTGCTGCAGGAAGTGAGTACCCTAACGACGCAGACGATTCAGGCGGCGCTCAATGCGCCCGTCATCTCGACACGTGAAGCCGCCACGCACGCGATCATTCGCAACGGGCAAACCGTCGTGATCGGCGGCCTGATCGGTAACTCCACCGAGGTGCGCGACAGCGGTGTTCCCTTCTTGAAGGACCTTCCGCTGATCGGCTTCCTGTTCAAACGGTCGAGCCGCAACCGTTCGCGCACCGAGCTCGCGATCTTCGTCACACCGTACATCGTGCGCACCGACAGCGAAGCCGACGCGATTCGCGACCGCGTGCGAAGCCGTATGGACTCGATCGGCACCGCGGCCGACTCCATCCGCAGAAAACCGTGACACGACCCGCGATCGATTTGCGCGAAGCCGCCGCGAACGAATGGGCGCTGCGGCTCTCTCCGCGCTATCTCGATCAGTATTGCCTCCTCCCGTTAGGCCCCGCCGACGACCGAGCGTTGCTCGTGGCGGCCGGAGAATCCGTCTCGCAAAGTACGCTCGACGAGCTCGAGCTGCTGTTCGATCGACCCGTTCGAATCATCGAAGCAAGCGCCGCCGAGATCCGTGCGGCGATTCTCGCCGTACCGCGCGACGTCATGGCAACCAACGGCGCGACGGCTCACGATCAAGAGGAGATCTCGCTCGACGACGCGCGTACGCTCGCCTCACAAGCACCCGTCGTCCGCCTCGTCAACGTGCTGCTGCTCGACGCATTGCGGGCCAACGCCAGCGACGTGCACTTCGAATCGGCCGGGCCGCGCGACGGCGTGCGTGTCCGCTATCGCCTCGACGGCGTATTGCACGACATCTCACGCATCGGCGGTAGCGAAGCCGCAGCGGTGATCAGTCGCGTGAAGATCATGGCGGGCCTCAACATCGCCGAACGCCGCCTCCCTCAAGACGGGCGATCTCGCGTTAGGCTTGGCGAGCGCGATATCGACCTGCGGGTTGCCACACTCCCCGCGCTGCATGGCGAGAGCATCGTCGTCCGCCTCCTCGATCATGGCGATCACCGTCGCGACCTCGAGGAGTTAGGCATGCCGCCGGCCGTTCGCGAGGCATGGGAAGCCGTCACCTCGCGTTCCAGCGGCCTTGTGCTCGTGACCGGACCGACGGGCTCCGGCAAAACGACCACGCTCTACGCGGCGATCGCGCGGCTGAACATTCCGGGCGTGAAGCTCGTCACGGTCGAGGATCCCGTCGAATATCAGATGAGCGGTGTCGTGCAGATGCCGGTCAACCGCAAAGCCGGTCTCAGCTTCGCCAGCGCATTGCGCTCGATCCTGCGGCACGACCCGGACATCATCATGGTCGGCGAAACGCGCGACGGCGAAACGGCGAGCATCGCGGTGCAAGCCGCGCTCACCGGCCATCTCGTCTTCACGACGCTGCACACCAACGACGCCCCCGCCGGCGTCACGAGACTGATCGACATGGGGATCGAGCCGTACCTCGTGAGCGCCACGGTTCAGGCGATTCTCGCTCAGCGCCTGGTCCGAATGTTGTGCGACCGCTGCGCGCAACCGTACGAACCTAACGCGACGGACGGCTCCCACGCCTTACGCCTTGCGCCTAACGCCTCATTCCGGCGTCCCATCGGCTGCGACAAGTGCGCACAGACTGGCTACCGAGGACGCACGGGCGTGTACGAACTGCTCGTTCTGAACGATCGCCTGCGGCAGATGGTCGTGGATCGCGTATCGCTCGACGTGCTGCGCGAAGCCGCGCGGCAGAGCGGCATGGTGACGTTGAGCGATGCGGCGTGGGAACTGGCTGCGCGAGGAGTGACGTCCATCGCTGAGGTCTCGCGCGTCGTCGGCGCTGAGGCTGCGGCCTAACGTGCTCGAAACTACCCAGCGCTTTCGCTACCGCGCCGCGACATCCGACGGCCGCGTTGTCGACGGAGTCATTGCCGCCGCATCGGAACGCGCGGCCCTGGCATCGCTCGAAGAACGCGCGCTCGTCCCCGTTGAGCTGACGCTCACCGGCCAGACGGCGCTGCGCCGCCAGCGAGGTACCTCCCAGCGTGACGCGTTAGGAAACTGGACGAGGACGCTGGCGACTATGCTCGGTGCCGGCGTGACGCTCGATCGCTCGCTTGCGTTCGCCACGGCAACGTCGACGAACGCCAGCGTCGCTCAGGCATCGCACACCACTCGCGAGGCCGTGCAGCGAGGAGAATCGCTTGCCGCCGCCATGCGACGCTCCCCGAACGTCTTCTCGACCGTGCTCGTCGCGATGATCGCCGCGGGCGAAGATGCCGGCGCCCTCGACGCGGCTTTTGGCCGCGCGGCGACGTATCTCGAGGAACAGCACGCGCTGCGTGAGCGTTTGCGCGCCGCACTCTCGTACCCTGCCCTGCTGGCCATCGTAGCGAGCGTCGCGGTCTTCGTGCTCATGCTCTTCGTCGTTCCACGATTCGCGACGATGCTGGAAGAGCTGGGCGGGACATTGCCAACATCGACGCGACTGTTGCTGGGCGTCAGTGAGATC
>JBFMFA010000679.1:0-2697 GCA_040753195.1 Gemmatimonadota bacterium
CGCTCGTTAGGCTCAGGACCGAGACCACACACGTTATTGCGCACCTGCTCGCGAGCTTTTTCATCAGCCTCTCTCCGTTAAGTACTGGATCCACTACGTTGGCACCCCCTCTTAACGCCCGGGCAGCGACGATGTCGTTGTTTTCGTGCCCAGCCGCTGCTTCTCCTGCTGCACATACCATTCGACCTCGCGCAGCAGCGCCTGGGCGTCATAGACCACCCCATCTTTGATGGTCCATGTGACACCGCCGTGTTTCCACTGATCGGCGCGTGGGACCAGCCCATACACGCCGTACCCGCGGCCGTACATCACTTTGAAGTTGTCGATCGGATTGCCGTTGATGACCGCCACGTCCGCGGCGCAGCCGACGCGGATGCCGCAGTGTTTGTCCAAACCTAACGTCTGATAGGCGTTGGTTGTGGCGACCTTGATCACATCGATCGGATGAATGCCGGCTTCCTGCATCAGTTCCAGCTCCCTGATCATGCCGATGCCGCCAATGCCGCCTTCGTCGCTGCCAGCGGTAAGCAGGCCACCGCGTTGATGGAATTCGCGCACCCACTTCATCCAGATCTGGAAGTTCTTTTTCCAGTTGATCTCGTCAGAGGTCTTCCACTCGCGTTTGAACGCACCGTGCACCGACGAATCCGGTCCGGCAGCCACCTCGCTCGGATGCACGAGCGTTTCGTTGACCGGCAGCGTGACGTCGCGCCATACATCACGATTGTCCTCGTACACGATCATCGTGGGGTTCCAGTTCGTCCCGTTTTTGATCATCGCGTCGAGGACTTTGCTGAGCGCTTCCGGATTCTTGTCGGCTTCGGACCAGAGCAAACCTGCATAACGAAAGCGATCGAGCTCGTCCCAATAGTTGTAGTCGGTCGGGAAGTTCTGCGAGCCTTTGAGGGCGGCGTCCGGAACGCCGTACCAGTGTTCGATCGATCGCACACCGGCGTTTGACGCGATCAAGGCGTCGGTTTCGGACACCTTGAGGTCGGTCATCACCCACATGCCCAACTTCTTGGATTCATCGGCGATCGCGGCTAGTACGTCGGGGTAGTGGCCAGGACTCTTGCTCACCTTGACGCAATCGGCGCCCAGCTCCTTGAACTGCCTAACCATGGCGCGCGCTTTGTCCGGCGTGTTGCCAACGTCCCAGCGCCGTAGCGGGAGTGGCCATCGCTGACAGAGCACCAGACGCGGCGCAACGAGGTTGTTCGCGGCGCTCTGCGCACGGTGCTCGGTCAGGAGTTTGAGTCCCGCCCCTGTTCCCGCATCGCGGACCGTGGTCACGCCGTGGCCGAGGTAAAGGCGGTACGCGTAATCCAGCGCGCGCGTGCCATGATCACCGTTAGGGCTTGGCAGGTGCGCGTGCATCTCGACGAGCCCGGGTGTTACGAACATGCCGGTGGCGTCGATGACGCGATCGCCGGTAGCGCGCTGGAAGTTGCGCCCGTAGCCGGCGGCGTTCACCGCATCCATGAGAACGATGTCGGTGATGACACCGTTTTCGATGATGATGTCGACCGGTCCCTCAGGCGGCATCGTGCGGTTGGAGCCGGGCGCGCCCCGTCCACTCAATATCGTGGCGTTACGGATGACGAGCCGGTTGGCTCTGACACCTTGGGTGGTGCCTAACGCGATTGGCGTAGGGCCGTTGTTAGGCCTCAACACGTTCTCTTGTGCGCCAAGTGGCAGCGAGATCAAGAAGACCGATGCGATCGTGGTGCGCATATGCTTGCCCTCAGGGTATTGCCGACTACGAATATGTGCGGAGCGGCTGGTGGCGTCCACAAAAGCACCCAAACCGCGTTTTGCCGCCAAAACCGGCGCCCGCCGGCGGTGCTCCGCACGCGTCAGAGGCTGTAGATTCGCCGTTCGGTCAACCAGCCGATTCGAGAATTGACGCCGGATCTCCGGTCACGCATCCAGCAGTCGTTAGGTAGCGCCTACGGCATCGAGCGCGAGCTCGGTGGTGGGGCGATGTCGCGCGTCTTTGTCGCGCACGAACCGGCATTGAATCGTCACGTAGTTATTAAAGTCCTTTCCCCTGACCTCGCCGAAGGTCTCTCGGCGGAGCGATTCACACGAGAGGTGCTGCTCGTCGCACAGCTGCAGCATCCGAACATCGTGCCGGTTTTTACGGCGGGTGCGAGCGACGGACTGCCGTATTTCGTTATGCCGTACGTGCAAGGCGAGTCGCTCCGTACCATGATGGGTCACGGGCCACTCACGTCCAAAAGAGCCATACCCATACTGCGCGACGTTGCGAAGGCGCTGGCCTATGCGCACGAACACGGCGTCGTGCACCGCGACATCAAACCCGACAACGTGCTCGTCTCACACGACACGGCGATGGTTACGGACTTTGGTATCGCGAAGGCGTTGAATGTCGCGGGCACTCACACTCGGAGCGGGGCGCTCACAAATGCCGGCATTACGCTGGGCACGCCCGCGTACATGGCCCCCGAACAAGCCGCCGGCGACCCCGCCATCGATCATCGCGCAGATCTTTATGCGTGGGGGATGCTCGCGTACGAGATGCTGGCAGGAGAACACGCCTTCGGCGCCAAGCGGGGCATGCAGCAGTTGATCGCCGCTCAGCTCACCGAGCATCCGGTTTCCCTGAGCGAGAAAACGTCAGCGGTCCCGACGGCACTTGCGGAATTGATCATGCGTTGTCTCGCCAAGGACCCT
>JBFMFA010000680.1:0-2692 GCA_040753195.1 Gemmatimonadota bacterium
GTGGCTCAAGCGAAGACAGCGTCGTTCGCGTTATGCTCGCCAAGCGTGGCGCCAGTGACGTCGACACGCTGACGCTCGCGTTCGGAGAGTCGGCCGATATCGTCGAATCGGCGCCACTCGACGAAGGGGTATACGAGGTCCGCAGTGATCGCGGCAACTCGCTCCTGGTGGTGAATCCGTCGCGCGAATGGTATCCGCGGCGTTCGATGGTAGCGAGCGGTTCGGTTGGAAGCGGCGCGACGTCGCGAGACGCCCCGCGCGCCCGCAATGCGGGCTGGCTCTTTGCCGTGGCCATCGTGGGGCTGTGCGCTGAGTGGGTCGTGCGCCGGCGAATGGGTCTGCGGTAATCCGGTACGCGCGCTCCCATGGGGCGCGCTACTTTTCGCAGGACATGGCCAGACTATTTCAGCGCTCGGGGGACGTTCCCAAACGCACCCTGTGGCAGCGCATCAAGGATATTGCCCTTGCCGACGTCACGGTGGTCGCCCGTCCAGGCGCGCGTCGCAGCGTCGAGGGATCTTTGGAACGTCTCGAGGAGATCCTCCTCGACGCGGATTTCGGGGTGAACACCACGCTGCGCATGGTTGCAGACGTCGAACGGATGGCCCAGCGCGGCGATGTGCGCACGGAAGAAGAGTTCCTCGGCGCACTGCGGCACGGCATAACGAGCGCGCTGCAAAGCGGCAACGCCGATCCCTCGCTGCACTACGCGCCTAACGCGCCGACTGTGTATGTCGTGATCGGCGTCAATGGGGCGGGGAAGACCACCTTCATCGGCAAGCTGGCGGCGCAGCTCCGGCGCGACGGCAAGAAGGTGTTGCTCGCAGCCGGCGATACGTTCCGCGCCGGCGCCATCGATCAGCTGCGCTTGTGGGCGGAGCGCGTGGGGGTCGACTTCGTCGGTGGTCAGGCCGGCGGCGACGCCGCGGCGGTTGCGTTCGACGCGATCGACGCCGCCATTACGCGCGGCATCGACGTTGTCATTGTCGACACGGCAGGCCGGCTGCACACCAGCGCGAATCTCATGGATGAGTTGAAGAAAGTCGTGCGCGTCATCCAGAAGCGCTTGCCCGATGCACCCCACGAAACCCTGCTCGTGCTGGACGGGACCATCGGGCAGAACGCCATCGCGCAGGCCAAGACGTTCGCCAGCGCGGTGCCGGTGACCGGTCTGGTCGTGACCAAAGTCGACGGCACGGCGAAAGGCGGCATCGTCGTCGCCGTCCATGAGGCGATCGACGTCCCGGTGAAGTTCATCGGTGTCGGTGAAAAAGTGGGCGACCTCGAGCGGTTCGATGCCTCCGAGTTCGCGACCGAGCTCCTCGCCAGCTAGCGCCGCGCGGCGCGTGCCGCTCGAGACGCCGATTCGATTTCTGAAGGGCGTCGGCGACAAGCGCGCCGAGGCATTGCACCGGTTAGGCATTCATACGGCCGGCGATCTGCTGTACCATGTGCCGACTCGTTATGAAGACGCGAGCACCATCACACCGATCGCGACGCTGTCGCCGGGGATGGATGCCACAACACTCGGCCGCGTCATTTCCAAAGGCGTGCTGCCAACGCGCAAGGGTCTACGCATCTTCCAGGCCGTGCTGAAGGACGCGACGGGAATGATCGAGGTCGCGTTTCCCGGCCAGCCATTTCTCGATCGCTCCATCGACAAGGGGGACGTGCTGCTTGTGTCGGGCCCCGTGCGTTTCTATCACGGGCGCCAGCTGGTACCGCGCGAATTCGTGAACCTGGGCGAGCAGGATAGTGGTGAGGCGGCCGGGCGGGTGCTGGCCGTGTATCGCGTCACCGAGATGCTCACGGTGCGGCAGATGCGCGCGGTCATCGACAGGCATCTGGATGTGTTGCTCCCCGAAGTGCGCGAGCACATGCCTAACGACATTCTCGACGGTGCGCGCGTTGTCCCGCTGACGCAGGCGCTGCGCGACGTCCATCGCCCTCGTGAGCTGAAGGACGCCGAGCGGGGGCGGCGCCGCCTCGCCTTCGACGAATTCTTCTTCGACCAGCTGCTGCACCGGCGCGCCAACGCCCTGGCCCGCGAGCCGCGGCAGGGGATCCGTTTCGAGAACAAACGAAGCCTGACGAGCAAGCTCGCGGAGTCGCTGCCGTTTACACTGACGGCGGCCCAGACCCAGGCGCTACGCGAGATCATAGGCGACATGTCGTCGGACCGGCGGATGCACCGGCTCCTGCAAGGCGACGTGGGGAGCGGAAAGACGATCGTCGCGGTCTTCGCCGCCCTGCTGGCGATGGAGAACGGCTTTCAGGCGTGTCTGATGGCGCCGACCGAGTTGCTGGCCGAACAGCACGCCCGCTCCATCAGTCGCTTTCTTGCGCCGTTAGGCATCTCCCCGACGCTTGTGACGGGAAGCAAGGGTGCCAAGGAGCGCCGCGAAATCGACACGCGATTGGCCTCGTTCGAACCCGTATTCGTCATCGGCACCCACGCGCTGGTGCAGGAACGCACGCGCTTCGCCAAGCTCGGCCTGGCGATCGTCGATGAGCAGCATCGCTTTGGGGTCGAGCAGCGCGCGGCGTTAGGCGCCAAGGGGGATCGCCCCGACGTCCTGTTGCTCAGCGCCACGCCGATTCCGCGTTCTCTGGCCCTGACGCTATACGGTGATCTCGATGTCACGCTGCTGCGTGAGCGTCCACCGGGCCGGCAACGCATAACGACGGCGCT
>JBFMFA010000681.1:0-2685 GCA_040753195.1 Gemmatimonadota bacterium
ATGTCTCGGGAGTGCGCCTGCCACGGATCGATAAACACTCGACGGGTGGCGTTGGTGACAAGACATCCCTCGTTCTCGCCCCACTCATCGCCTCGCTGGGCGTGGCTGTGCCGATGATGTCGGGCCGCGGCCTGGGCCACACCGGCGGCACGCTGGACAAGCTGGAGTCCATCCCCGGCTTCCGCACCGACCTCTCGTTAGGTGCGGCGCGCAAGCAGCTGGAGGATACCGGTTGTGTCCTCATCGGCCAGACGGCCGAAATCGCCCCCGCCGATCGGCGCATGTACGCGCTGCGTGACGCCACCGCGACGATCGAAAGCATCCCGCTGATCGCGGCGAGCATCATGAGCAAAAAGCTCGCGGAGGGACTCAGCGGACTCGTCCTCGACGTCAAGCGCGGCAGCGGCGCCTTTCTCCCCGACCTGCCGCGGGGCCTCGAGCTGGCGACGTGTATGATCGCGTTAGGCAGGGACCGCGGCTGCCCCGTCGTGGCGCTGATCACGGCCATGGACCGCCCGCTCGGCCGCGCCTGCGGCAACGCCATCGAGGTCGAAGAGGCCATCCAGACGCTGCATGGCGAAGGGCCGCCTGACCTCACGCGCGTCACCTTCGCGTTAGGGGCCGAAATGCTCCTGCTCGCAAAGGTTGCAGCAAGCCGTGACGACGCCTGGCGTCGCATGGAACGTGCGATCTCCTCCGGTGCCGCGGTTGCCAAACTCCAGCAGATCATCACCGCGCAGGGTGGAGATGCGCGCGTCGTCGATGATCCGTCCAAGCTTCCCCAGGCAGCCGAATGCGAGTTCTATGCAGCGCCGCGCAGCGGTGTCGTCGCGCGCGTCGAACCCCGCATCATCGGAAGTGCCATCACGGCGTTGGGAGGTGGGCGCGTGCGCACTGATGACGCGATTGACGCGAGTGTCGGCTTCGTCATCAGCACTAACGTCGGCGATGCCGTCAAGGCCGGTGAGCCGCTGGCGACAATCCTTGCACGGGACGTCGATGGCATCCGCATTGCGCGATCGGCGCTGGATGTGGCAATCGAGATCGCCGAAGAGGCGGAGCCGCCGCTGGCACTCATATCGCACCGCGTAACGCAGGAAGGAGTCGAGCCATGGGACGACGATTAACGTTAGGCTATGCGCTGCTCAGCGTGCTGGCCTGCGCGCCGACGCCAGTGCGCACGCCAGCGCTCGACTTGGCGCGCGTCGATTTCATCGACCTCACGCATCCGGTGAGCACCAGCACGCTGTTCTGGCCCACGTCGCCTGGTGGTTTTGAGCTGAAGGAGCTGTCACGCGGAATCGCCCCCGGCGGGTACTTCTACTCGGCGTACAGTTTCTCGTCGCCCGAACATGGTGGCACGCACATCGACGCCCCGGTGCACTTCGCCGAGAACGGTCTTACGACGGATCGCATCCCCCTCGCGGCGGTGATCGCGCCGGCTGTCGTGATCGACGTTTCGGCGCAGGCGAGTGCCGACCGAGACTATCGCCTAACGCCGGGCGACATCGCGACGTTCGAGGCGGCGTCGGGACGCATCCCGACCGGCAGCGTCGTGCTATTGCGCACGGGGTGGGACAAACACTGGGGGAATCGCCTCGCGTATTTCGGCGACTCGACGGCCGGCAAGGCAACGAACCTGCACTTCCCAGGATACAGCGCCGACGCCGCGCGACTGCTGGTCGAGGAACGCAACGTGGCCGGTTTGGGCGTCGATTCGCCGTCCGTCGACTACGGACCCTCGCAGGATTTCATGGTGCATCGCATCGGTGCGGCGAAGAACGTCTACAACCTGGAGAATCTCGCCGCCCTCGACCGCGTCCCCGCGACGGGGGCGTACATCTTTGCGCTGCCTATGAAAATCGAGGGTGGCTCCGGTGGTCCGGTTCGGGCCATCGCCGTTGTTCCGAAACCCGCGGCGCCATAACGCGAGCCACACTACTTTATACGTTGTCGACTCCGGCGAATCCATGCAGATCCCTCTTGACTTCGATATCAAACCCTACGCCAAGCTCGCCGCGTTAGGTGCGGTGGCCGTGAGCGGTGGCGCGTTCGTGCTGTGGCTCTTCACCGCCTTCGTCACGCGCCCACGACCGCAGGGTGGTATCGACAGCACGCACTACATCCTGGGCGTGATGGCGGTGGGAATCATTTGTGCCGCTGTGATCGCGGTGCATCTGGTTTTTGCCCGCCAACTGTTCCGTTACGGCAAGGACGACAGAGTCGGCTAACCGGCGTGATGCCGTGACGCTCGCGAATATCCTCACGGCGTCACGATTGCTGTCTGTGCCGTTCATGGTGTTGAGCGCATGGTGGCAGCGCCCCATGTGGTTTGCGCTGATCCTGGGATACGCGCTTCTCTCGGACTTCATCGACGGGTCCATCGCGCGCATGACGGGTGGCGCCTCGCCGTTAGGCGCTCGCCTCGACAGCATCGCCGATGCGGGAGTCTATCTCACCGCGCCGATCGCCGCGGTCTTCGTGTATCCGGTGCTGCGAGAGCGCGAGTGGATCACCATTCTCGTCGTGGTCGCGGCGTACGTCGTGCCGATCTCGATCGGGTACATGAAATACGGACGTCTCACTGCCTACCACACAATCGGCGCCCGCGCGGCGGCCATCGTGCTGGGGATCGCGGCGCTGGCGTTCGTGACGTTAGGTGAAACGTGGCCGCTGCGCGCTGGT
>JBFMFA010000682.1:0-2679 GCA_040753195.1 Gemmatimonadota bacterium
GCGTTTGGACTAGAGCATCCGCGTTCAAATACCCTCTTGCCCGGCGTCGATGTGCCGAGTGGCGAGGCGTCAGCTCGATATGATCAACCGGACGGCCAGTTGAGCCATTTGCGCGTGCCGTCGGCAGAACAGGTTCGATGCGTTGCGAGAGATGATCGAAAAGGCCAACACGCCAGTCGCACCAACGGTCCGTACCGTGTGTGTTTTCGACACCTAGGGCGCGATGCCTACCACGTCGAGATCGCGGACTATCCCTGAATTGCTTCGATGCAACCTAACAGGCAGCGGCCTCCCATCCGCGTGAGGTGTGGTTGCAGGAGTTCATTGTGCCTCGCTGAGTCATACAGACTGAAGTGGCCCGGCGTCCGGCATCTCGTATTCTCGCCTGAATGAATTGGCGGTCGGCCACCGCAGCCGGAGCGTTTGGCGCCCTAACGATACGCTGATGCCGTAAGTCCGCGAAGCGGCACCTAACGAGAGTGGTGCGACCTAATGTTGGGAGGCGGACTCGTGTTGGCGCTGCATGATAGCCGGACTAATTGGTGGCGCGCGCCGAGTGCTCGACCAGGTCGCGCGGCTCGATCCAGTTTGGCAGCGGTGATCGCCAGACGCCAAGAATGATGTTTCTCGACGTCCGGCCGATTTTAACGCGCTCTGTCGATTCCGGTTCGTTAAGTGGATCGGCGTCCACAGGAGCTCGGGAGGCCGCCCACACTACTGGCATGGTGCGACGCTGGGCGGACAGGACCGACGCGGCAATCGACGTGTCCATTGGCTGCGTTGAAACGGCGCAGGCTGGTTCGCGCATGTGGTGGCCACTGTATGCATGGGACGCTTTGTTGGGATTGCGACTGCCGCACAATGCCCATCGTCAGGCGTCCATGCACCACCCCGCCGCCATTACCTTGCTGTTGCCGAACGGTCCGTATAAGATCTGCAAGGTCGTTACAATGGCTGCTGGAACCACGGGTGGCTGGAATGCTGAGTCGCAAGTTCGCCCATATCGCCGTCACGGTCTGTTTGTTGGTGCTTGTGCTGACGCCGCCGGCCGCTCGCGCGCAATACCTCGATCCAGGGGCGGGCAGCATCATTGTCCAAGCCATTCTCGCCGTGGTCGTAGGAGTTGCCGCCGGCGTGAAGGTCTACTGGGGCAAGATCACCGCATTTCTATCCAGGCGGTCCAAGCGCTCTGAGGTGCAGTAGACGCGGCTGTGCCCCGGGATCAAGCTTCGTATCGCGACCCGGCAGGTCACGTTCACCTAATCGACGGCAAGGTTTATCGCAGCATACTCCCTGCCGGAGTCGATCAGTACACCGTCGCTCGCGACAGCGGCTTCCTTGACCTCGCGACTCGAAACGGTCGGCTCATTGAAGGACGCGAGGTGCTGCCCGACGTGCTGCGTGGGGAAGCCCCTAACGCCGTCCACGTGCTCGAGCATCCACGGATCGACTTCATCTCGTATCCGTACTGCTGGTCATTTCACGGCCTCCAAGCCGCCGGTCTCCTCACGCTCGATCTCCATCTTCACGCGCTGGAGCACGGGCTCACCCTCTCCGACGCATCGGCTTACAACATCCAGTTTTTGGGCCCCCGACCGATTTTCATCGACTATCTGTCGCTAATTCCGTATGAAGAAGGTCAGGTGTGGCTGGGATACCGCCAATTCTGTGAACACTTTCTGAATCCACTGCTTCTAACCGCCAAGACTGGGGTGGCGTTTCAACCTTGGTTTAGGGGCACTCTTGAAGGGATTACATCCGCCGATCTCAGCGCAGTATTGCCTTGGCGTGCGAAGCTGAATCCTCTGGTAGCGATGCACGTGGTCGTTCAAGGAAGGATGCAGCAGTCAGTCACCGTGGCCAGGACGAAACGAGCGAAGATGATCCGCCTTTCTCGGACCGCACTGATGAACAGCCTGCGTTCGATGCGAGGTCTGGTCCAGAAACTCACGCCGCCTTCGTCACAACGATCTCCCTGGCAAAACTACGATCAGACCGCGCAATACACTCACGACGAGCGCGCTGCCAAGACGCGCTTTGTTGGAGAGATGGTTCGCGCGCACGGCGCGACTACCGTCTGGGACTTGGGGTGTAACTCTGGTGAGTACTCCGAAATCGCCCTGAATAGCGGAGCGCGCAGCGTGATTGGATTCGAGCCCGATCCCGGCGCCTTGAACGCGGCCTTTCAACGCGCCACCACGAAGAAGCTCAATTTCCTTCCGCTTTCGCTCGATCTCACCAATCCATCGCCGTCGCTCGGCTGGAGGCAACAGGAGCGGATGGGACTTGCGGAGCGACGGAACGCGGATTTCGTCCTTTGTTTGGCGCTTCTGCACCACCTCGTTCTCGGCCGCAACCTCCCCCTGGATGACGTCCTGGACTGGCTGCTGTCGCTCGCGCCGAGCGGCGTCGTCGAATTCGTGCCGAAAGAGGATCCCATGGCCGCGCAACTGCTCACGTGGAAGGCGAAGGTCGCGCCTGATTACAATCGAGAAACAGTTGCGAGCGTGCTGGGCCAGCGAGCCCGTATCGTGCGCGAGGAGGTGGTAACGGCGTCTGGTCGAGTGCTTTTCGGTTACGCGCGCGCGTGAAGCTTGCACGACGAAAGAGCGCCGAGCCGTATTGGCTCGCGGCCATAGCCGGCGCGCTGTTGTTAGGCGGACCGATCTGGCGCTACCT
>JBFMFA010000683.1:0-2679 GCA_040753195.1 Gemmatimonadota bacterium
GCAGTCCGGCCGCATATTGAGCCCAATACCCCGTCGCGCGCGCGATCTCGGAGGGATCGATGGACATCTGCTCGCGCCAGCCGACCAGCATGGCCGCGCCGGCTGCCCAGCACGAGAAGCCTGTGAGCTGCGGAACGAGCTGGACCTCGTGGCGTACGTCGATCGCCGCGGCCGCGACGGCCGACACCGGTGGGTGCGCCGTCTTGGGCGGCAGATCCACCAGATCTTTGATGAGCACGTCGTTAGGTGGAATACTCTCGACGCCAACGGGCGTCGGGCCACTCACAACAGTCGGCGCTGGAGTTGACGGCGCAGCGTTTTCGGCGTCGAGCTCCTTGTCGAGCGCCGAGAAGACCTGCGACAGCTGCACGGCCGGGAGGCGGAACTCGGTGGCGTATGACATTCCTTTTGCCATCGAGTCGAAAAT
Source organism: Gemmatimonadota bacterium (assembly GCA_040753195.1). Lineage (GTDB taxonomy): Bacteria > Gemmatimonadota > Gemmatimonadetes > Gemmatimonadales > Gemmatimonadaceae > DASYRX01. The sequence goes on from JBFMFA010000683.1 coordinate 428, forward strand.
TCTGTGACCCGATGTGCTCACCGGGGCTGGTTGGCTCTCCGCTCCCTGCTCGTCCTCGGCCGCTGGGGCGGCAGCGTTAGGCTCGGCGCCGGGCTGTTGTACGCGCGTCGCGAGATCGGCGAGATCGCGCTCCACGGCGCTCATCTGTGCCGCAAACGAGGCGGGTGGCCGCCGCTCATAGTCGCCGCGCGCGCTGGGCGTTTCGGAGACGTATGGCTCATATGACGACGCCCGCACGGCTTCTGAACCGTACGTATCGACTTCCGATATCTCGGTCGCGTGGTGGGGAAGCGCCGACAACGACTCTTCTTCGTCTTCATCCTCGAACGCTTCCACCGTGTACCCGTCGCCGACATCGAACGACATCGCGGCGCCACCGGGTGGTGCCTGCTCACCGGAAGCCGGTACGCGTATCTGTTCGGCCGGCGTATACGCCACGTTGTGCTCGCAACGGATCGGCCCTCCCGTGTCGAAGCTTTGTGCGTGCGTCTTCTTCTTTTGGTGGCGATGATGGAACGCAGCGTGCGGATCGGCGATTTTGCGCGCCGCAACATTCGCGTTATGCGCGGTTCTGCGCCGCTTCCGACGAGGCCGTTTCGTCGCACCGTGGCCGTTGCGACCGTTCGATTTGCCGCTCAGCAGTTCGTCGAGCGCAAACAGAGAAGCGATTCGATTCTGCATTGCTCCGTTCCTCAGGCGTTCACGTCGAGCGTGATCACGGCGTACGGGTCGAGCGCCACGCGCAGTTCATTCACGCCCTCGCGTAGCAAGCCGGGTTGCAGTGCGATGCGCACTTCACGCGAGCTGGCGTTCACGATGCGCACGGGTGTGTCGTTGAGCGTCGCGATCGGGAAGTCGCCGATTGACGCAGCGGTCGCAAGGTTGCTCCCCTGCAATGCAAGCACCGGTTCACTTTCGCCGGAGACGAGCATCGCTTTCGCGACCGCCGGTGCGTGTTGCCGGCGCTTCGTGCGATTGAGGATGTTGGCGAGCTTGTTGTAGTTCACGCCGCCACTCGCACGCTTGATGTCCACGTTGCTGCGTTCCATACGCTCGATGTCGTTGACGGTGGTTACGCCGATCTTTCGCAACTCGCGTTTGGTGTCGTCATCGATGTCTTCGACGATGTCGATGGCGACGTCGTCCTTGCTGGGCGGCTCACGCGTGGTTTCACGGATCTGCCGGTCGGTGATCGAGCCGAGCTGAAAGGAGATTTTCGCGGCGCCGGTGTCACCGGGGCCGGCGTTTGTAAAACGCAGCTCACGTCCGTCGAAATCGGGGAAGAGCTGCAGCTCGAGGGACAAATCGCGCACTGTATACGTTAGGCGTCGATTGATTCCCTTGAGCGCCAGTGTATCCTGCGCCCGATCCAGCTCGAGAATGAGCGAATCGAGGAAGGAGTTGAGCTTCCAGCTCGGCCCACTCTTAGGCATCGACCACTCGCGCGACGTGCAAGGAAAGCCGGTGGAAGACCGGCAGCACGCTGGTTTCGGTCCACTGGGTCGGCGTCGAGCCGGTCACGCGCGGGCTCGGCCCATCCGCGTCGCGCACTTCCAGCTCGATCGCCAGTGATAACGTCACGGCATCCAGTTCCATGGAGTCCCTCACGGCGCGCTCGTCAGGCACATCGTCGACGTCGCTAAGGGACGCAATGAGTTCGGCGAACGCTGGGAGATCCCATGTCCAGGGGCTCGCTGCAACCGTTTCCTGTTCAGTCACGGGTCGGTTCGCTCGGCTGCGCAGCGCCCTTTTTGGGGACGAGCGTCACGGGTGCGAGTCCGACAGTCTTGTCGAACAACACTTCCATCCCATCGAGCATGACTGGCGCTTCACCTAACGAGCGAGTGTAGCCGGATGGGAACGCAGGGAAATCGGTCCGCTGGGTCATCGCGTCGTCCTCGCGCCGATCACGTGCAGCGTGACGGGAATGGGGAAGTGCACGCGCTCTTCCGTCAACTCGCGCACATGCGAGTCGGCGTCCGTCGATGCAGCCTTGAAGAGCACGATTTCGTGCAGTTTGACTTCCGGGTATACCCACAGCGCGGCAGACACGCCGGCCTTGCCGCTCAGGGCGGCGCGCGTGCGGGCCGCCGTGTTGAATCGGGCGACGAAATCGCTCGAACGCAAAGCTTCCAGATGTGCCTCGTTGAGCGCCTTGCCGGTGGAGATCTGCGGGATCAGCTCGTTGAGCGCGGCAAGGGTCGTCGTCATGCCACTCTTGAGCCGACCGCGCCTAACGCGCTCATCCTCGT
>JBFMFA010000684.1:0-2678 GCA_040753195.1 Gemmatimonadota bacterium
GACCTCGATTTCCGTGAGTTCAGGCAGCTCGACAAGCTGCACAAGCTCGAGAAGCAGCCCACGACCTGGAGTCTCAGCGAGTGGGAGAAGGATGATCCGGCGGATTCACTGTTCCGTCTTGGTCAGCGAGCGCTCAACCGCGACGAGTATCGTGAAGCCGCGAACTATTTCCGTCGAGTGTGGGATCGCTATCCGCGATCGGCGCGCGCCCCCGAAGCCCTCTACTTCGAAGCGTTCGCGCTACTGCGCATCGGCGATCGCCGCGAGTTGCAGACGGCACTCACGTCGCTGGATCGACTGCAGGATCGTTATCCCAACTCCGCGCAAAAAGGCGATGCCAATACGCTGCGTGTGCGTGTCTGTGGAGCGCTGGCACGCTGGGGCGATGAGGAGTGTGCGAGTGAAGTGACGTCCATTGCGACGTCTACGGGCACATCGAGTTCAGGCACGTCGTCGACATCAACGTCCACGTCGACGTCACGAACGCAGTCGACCCGCTGCCCCGATCCGGACGATGAAGACGACGAACGCATCATGGCACTCAACGCGCTCCTCACGATGGACTCGGAGCGTGCGTTGCCTGTGTTGGAACGGATCATGGACCGTCGTGGGCCGTGCGACTACGTGCTGCGCCGCAAGGCCACGTTCCTCATCGCGCAGAAGCACGGGGCGCGTGCCGCCGACATACTGATCAAGGCGATTCGCGAAGATCCCGATGAAGAAGTGCGCAAGCAGGCAGTATTCTGGCTCGCACAAACTCGAGATTCGCGCGTGCCTGGCGTCCTGCGCGATCTCGTGCGCAACGGCTCGCGTGAATTGCAGAAGAACGCCGTCTTTTCGTTGTCGCAGTTAGGCGGCGACCAGGGCCATAGCGCCCTGCGCGACCTCGCCGGAAGCGACAACACACCGGAGGAGATTCGCAGCGAAGCCATCTTCTGGCTGGGGCAGAAGGCGTCAAGCGAGAACAGCCAGTTCCTGCGCGATCTCTTCAAGCGTGTTCGCTCTCGTGAGCTGAAGGACAAGATCATCTTTTCGCTCTCACAGCAACGCAACACGGGCAGTGAACAGTGGCTGCTCGACATCGCGGTGGATCAGAGCGAATCCACGGATATTCGCAAGCAGGCGCTTTTCTGGGCGGCACAAAATCGCGGTATCGCGTTCGAGCGGCTGGCGCAGCTGTATGACCGAACGAATGACGCGGAAATCAAAGAACAGTTGATCTTCGGTTTTTCGCAGCGGGGCAACTCGCGTGAGGCAGTCGACAAACTCATGAGCATCGCGCGTACTGATCGGGATAAGGAGATGCGCAAAAAGGCAATCTTTTGGCTGGGACAGAGCCGCGATCCGCGCGTGCTCGACTTCCTGGCGGAGCTGATCGGCAAATGAGATACACGTTAGGATTCTTCGGCGCTGTCGCGCTCGTGGCAACCTCGCTCGACGCGCAATCGCTCGCTCGTCGAGTAAACACGGTCAGAGAAGGTGAAGTCCGCTTCACCTTCGACGTCCAGGACGATATCTGTGGGTGGGGGAACGGCTGGTCGCGCGGCGACGGTGGGCGCACGGACCGCGGGAACTGGGGCCGCAATTCGGCGCGCGACGTGGAATGGGGAGAACAGTGCCAGAACGGTCCGGGACGCGTGGTCCTCGATCGGAGCGACAACGAAACGTTGAAGATCCGCTTTTACGTCGGCGGTCGCTGGCGGGAGAGGCCTAACGTGACGGATTTGGGTCACGTGCCCAATCAGCAGGCGGCTGATTATCTGCTTGAGCTCGTGCGCAGTGAGCGCGCGAGTGTGGCGAAGGAAGCGATCATGCCGCTGACGATCATCGACGAGGTCGAGGTGTGGCCTTCGTTGCTGCGCGTGGCCCGTGACGACAATCGGCATCAGGAAGTGCGCAAGAGCGCAATTTTCTGGCTGGGACAAATGGCGGCGGAAGAAATCACGCCAAGTTTGCGCGACGTTGCAGAAGACAACGACGAGGAGCGCGAGGTCCGTGAGTCGGCGGTCTTCGCGTTATCTCAGCGCCCCAAGGACGAAGGCGTGCCAGCGCTTATCCGTATCGTGCGTACGAGCCGCGATCCCAAACTGCGCAAGAGTGCGCTGTTCTGGCTCGGCCAGTCGCGCGATCCGCGCGCGCTCGATGTGATCGAGGAGATGCTTTCCCGACGATAGTTGATAGTTGATAGTTGATAGGTGGTAGCTGACACTTGACTGTTGATGGTTGTTGGGGATAGCGGATGAAGGCGCGGCGCGCTCTCTTTCCTATCAACTATCAACCATCAACTATCAACTATGTCGTCGGTCGTCTATCTCAACGGTCAGTTCCTCCCACGCGGCGAGGCCAAGCTTTCGGTTGACGAGCGCGGGTTTTTCTTTGGTGACGGTGTCTACGAGGTCACGCGCGCGATAAACGGTCGCCTCTTCGAATGGCCGCGGCACCTGCGCCGTCTGGAACGTGGCCTGCGCGAAATGCGCCTAACGCCATCGATTACAAGTGATGAGCTGGAGTCGATTTCACTACGCCTGTTGCACGACAACAAGCTGCTCGACGGCGAATCGGCGGTTTACCTGCAAATCACGCGCGGCGCCGCACCACGCACGCATCACTTCCCGCCGGCGGGCACACCCTGCACGATCTTCCTCTCGGCGACACGATTCTCACCGCCGCACGATGTG
>JBFMFA010000685.1:0-2675 GCA_040753195.1 Gemmatimonadota bacterium
TCCGCGATGAGGAGCGCGGTCGCGTGGAGATCACCAAAGGGCTGGCTGTGGGTGACACACTGCTCGTAGGAGCCGCGCTCGGCATCAGCCCGGGCACTCCGGTGCGTGTGAGCGCTCCGACCGATCAATCCGCCACCAGCAAACAAAATTAGTCCTAACGACTACGACCTAACGACTAGGGACTAGGTATGTTCATTTCCGATTTTGCCATCAAGCGCCCCATTGTCACCGTGACGACGATGCTGGCGCTCGTCATCTTCGGACTCTTCGCGCTGTTCAGTCTGCGCACCGACGAGTTCCCGGATGTACAAGAGCCGATCATCGTCACGTCCATCGTGTATCCGGGTGCCTCACCCGATGTGGCGGCGCGAGAAGTCGTGGATCCGGTCGAAGAGGCGATCGCCAGCATCTCCGGTGTGCGCGAAGTGCGCTCGACGGCGAGTGATGGCTATGCTGTCATCACCACCGAGTTCGACTTCTCCAAAGACCTCGGCGAGGCGACGCAAGAGATTCGCGACAAGATCTCTGAGATCCGCGACGATCTGCCGCCGGAAATCGAAGAGCCGATTCTCTCGAAGTTCAGCGAAACGGATTGGCCGATCGTGTCGATCGCCTTCTCGTCGAATGTGCTCAATTCGGCGGAGCTGACACGGCTGATCGATCCGGAAGTCACTCGCGAGATCAGGTCGATCTCCGGCGTCGCGAACGTCACGTTGTCCGGTGGGATTCAGCGGGAGCTGACTGTTGAGTTGAAACCTGACGCGCTGCAAGCGGCCGGTGTGAGCGTGGGAGAAGTGGTGCAAGCCCTGCAAACGCAAAATCTCGCCGCGCCCGTTGGCCGCGTGAGCGGCGCGCTCGAAGAGCGCACCATTCGACTGAAGGGGAAGTTGCTTTCTCCCGAAGAGTTCACGCAGCTGGTCGTGTCGGAGCGCAATGGGCGCATCGTTAGGCTCGGTCAGGTCGCTACCGTTCGTGACGGCACCGAAGAAGCGCGCACGGTGGCGCTCTTCAATGGTCGCGAAGCCGTCGGCGTCGATGTGCGGAAATCGAAGGGGTACAGCACGCCGGAGGTTGCCACGGCGATCCTCGATCGAGTGAACGCCGTCATTCCGCGCCTGCCAGCGACCGTCAAAGTGGACGTCGTGCAGGATGCCGGTGAACGCGTGACGCGCTCGGTGGGCGACGTGAAGACGACGTTGTTCGAAGGCGCCATGCTGACCGTGCTCGTGGTCTTCCTGTTCTTGAACTCGTGGCGCTCAACGGTCATCACCGGTTTGGCGCTCCCTGTGTCGGTGCTGGCCTCGTTTATCGCGGTGAAGTGGTTCGGCTTCACGCTGAACACGATGTCACTCATGGGCCTGTCGCTCGCCATCGGCATTCTCATCGACGACGCGATCGTCGTGCGCGAGAACATCGTCAGACACATCGAACGAGGCAAAGACCACTTCACGGCATCGCGCGAGGGTACCGACGAAATCGGACTCGCCGTGACAGCAACGACGTTCTCGATCGTGGCGGTTTTCGTGCCGATCGGATTCATCGGCGGGATCGGCGGGCAGTGGTTCAAGCCCTTTGCCCTAACGATTGCCTGCTCAGTGCTCGTGTCGCTCTTCGTGTCGTTCTCACTCGATCCGATGCTGTCGGCGTACTGGGCCGATCCACAGGTGGAGGCGCACGAACGCCGCAACCCCATCGCCCGCACACTCGACAAGTTCAACAACTGGTTCAATCGTCAGGCAGGGAACTACAGGAAGGTCATCGGCTGGGCGCTGGATCATCGCTGGTCGATGGTCGGTCTGGCGACGTTGTCATTTGTGGGCGCGATCGCGCTGCAGGCAACGTTCGGCGGTGGCGGATTCGTCCCCGACATGGACAACTCCGAGCTCTTCATCCGAGTTGAAACACCACCAGGCTCGAACATCGAATACACGCGGCTCAAGGCAGAAGAAGCCGCTCGTATGGCGCGCGTGCACGACAAGCTCGTGAAGTACTCGTACACGACGATCGGTGGCCAGGGTGGGCAGGTCGACGAGGCACTGATCTACGTGAAGATGTTCCCGAAGGCCGATCGTGATACGCTGGCGATCGATTTCGCGAAACAGATGCGTCGCGAGGTGGCGTCGATCGGCGGCGCGACTGTTTCGGTTTTTGCGAGCGGCTGGGGCGGTGGTATCAAGACGATTCAGTTGCAGGTGCGTGGCGACGATCCCGCGACCCTTGCGCGACTGGCCGACACCGTGGCGACGATCGTGCGTAACACGCCGGGCGCCGTCGACGTGGGTCTGTCGACCAAGGGTCAGCGTCCGGAGCTGAACGTCGAAATCAATCGGCCCCTCGCTGGTTCGTTAGGCGTCACGGTGGGCCAGGTTGCGCAGGCGCTGTACCCGGCGTTTGCGGGTCTCGACGTGGGTGACTGGGTCGATCCGCAAGGTGAAACGCGCGATGTGATGGTGCGCCTCGCGCCGGAAGCCCGGCGCCGCGTGAGCGATCTGCAAGGCTTACCACTCGTGATCATGGGCCCCGACGGTCGTCCCACCATGATGCCGCTCGGTCAGATCGCGCGCGTCAGCCAGAGCATCGGTCCGGCGCAAATCGAACACCTGGATCGCGATCCGGTGGTTTCCGTGCAGGCAAATACCGAAGGTCGTTCGCTCAACGAAGTGCTCAACGACATC
>JBFMFA010000686.1:0-2672 GCA_040753195.1 Gemmatimonadota bacterium
CGTATTCCCGGGGGTCCGCACTGAGCTACTCACTCTCCCTCATGTTTTCACTGATAGGCGGACAGGACTGGAAGTAGAAGCGCCGGCAGGGCCAGTGTTGAACGCCTATAACGCATTGGTGTTTTGGCGTGAGTGGCGCAATCTGCTCGTGCACGGATCCGGTTTAGTGAACGAGCAGTTCGCAGCTAGACATCGCCGCTACTTCCACGAAGCGCGCGCGGCGTTCCCCATCGGTGACCTGCTCGTTGGTAGGGTGCTGCCGCTCGGCCACGAAGCATTCCGAGCGGCGGCAACGGTTCACTACCGCGCTGCTCACAGACTTCGTGAACTTCTTGTCGAGGAGTCCGACTTGCGACGCGGCCACACTGCGGCGCCGGGACCGCGTCGATCGCCTACGGACAGAACACCAGTTGATCGAGCGAACGCACTGCTCATCGATAGCGATCACGCTCCGTCGTATCGATGGACTGTCGACGGAAGTTTTCGCCACGATATGCGGAGCCAGATGTCACCTCGGTACAACAACCAAAGAACGGGGCGTTAGGCGGATGTCTCGCGCGGTTTTTCGGGGTCGTTGGTTGCCGTGCGGTTGATCTTATGCCCGATGAAAAAAGAGAGGACGCCGAGAGCAATACCAAGCACGCCAATAAGCAGCAGCCCGTATCTGCCTCGCGCGAATAAGCCCACGCAAATGCTTGCCAAAACCGAGAGAGCTGCAGTACCAAAACCAAACGACATTAGTCCAGCTCCGGGATCCGGCTGCCAATCGGGGCGAACCACGGAGATGTCGCCACCCACGTGAATGAGCTTATGCTTTGACTTACCGTTCTCGATCAGGTAAAGCGGTCTCCAGTGATCAGCTGCGCTTTCCTGAAGCGCGTTGGGACGTATCGTACTAAGTCGCATGTCTTTCTTGGTCAACGGCTCGCGGATCGATACGCTTACCGGACGCGCATCTCCCTCTGGCAACAGAATAGACTCGCCCGCCCACGCGAAGCGAACTCCGTCCACTTCGATTTCTGAGCTTCGGCTCTGAACGTCGGCAACGTGATCAATCTCTGCGCGCGACCGGACTGACTGAACAAACACGCTCACGTCCGACATCACACCGCCCAGCCTATTCACTATCACGTTTGCCTCTTGTTCTTTTTCCAGCGAGAGTAGCTGCAGGTGGCGTAACGGCTCTATAACCTCCGATGCGTCGAGACCGCCGGCCAACGCAAGAATCAGCTTGCGGTCAGCGAACCACGCCGCGCCGGTCTCGAAAATCACCCACGGGCGATTCTGACTGCGTGGCGTCAGAAGAACCAGGTACGCATCCGCAGTTCTGAGTCCTGACACGACGTGCTGAAACCACTCGCGGCCCGGAGGGATTTGGTCGGGTCGGGATGCGCGAAATACCGTCAGGCCCGGCAAGAATGCTGTAAACGAAGCTTCCAAAAACTCGGCCAGCTTGACGTCGCCGGCGGCGTGACTAAGAAAAAGAACCATTGGGTTGGCCCCTAGCACCGCCCTCGATTTTCTTTTCGCCGATTCGGTCCGCAATACTGCCTAACGAATATACCCACCGCACCTGTCCCCTACCATCCTGACGCCGCGAGCATTCGTTCGATGAGGGCTGATGCGATAGCACGCGCGTAACAGAAAAGGCCCGGAGGTCGACTACCCCGAGCCTTCCCGTTTGCATGCAATGAAAGCCGGGAGAATCAGCGCCGCCGCTCCCGTCCGGCTCACCCCCGACTTCGCCGAAGTCGAGTCAGTCCAGATTGGCCGCGCCTCCAGCCTGCGCGCAGACAATGCACAATTTCGCGAGACTAGAGGTTCGCGTCAAGAACAGTCCGCGCTAGCAGCTCTAACGTCGGTCGCGACTGGCAGCTTGTCTCGGCCGTTATCCGGCAGATACACGACAACACGCTGTCGCACCTTATGGTCGTGCTTCACTTCGCCCTTGTGGGACAGTTCGCCGTCGACTCGATGCTTGTCCTTCTGGCATAACAAGTTCTTCCCGAGCCACACAAGCATCGTCCGATCTCCCTGCAGCGCCAGCTGCATCTGCTTGCGACGGAGCGACACGCGGCCCTTCAGGCTTTTTGTCGCCACATACTCCGCAAAACCCATCTTCTTTTCGCGCTTTGGGAGCACGAGTTCATCGAGAACGGCCGTCGCCTAACGTGGGAGGAGGCCCTCAAGCGTTTCGTTGACCAAACTGGCGGCCCGGGACCGTCAACTTGGGAAGCAGGGCGTCATTCCGCCGACCGGGCCGACCACCCGGTCGCCGGCGTCAGCTGGTTTGAAGCAGCTGCTTATGCGAAGTTCCGCGGTAAACAGCTACCAAGTGTTTTTCATTGGACGCGAGCGGCCCGCTTCGAATCAGCTGGCGCCATCTTGTCAGCGAGTAACATCGAGCGCCAGCGAGGTGGTGCGACAGCGCCAGTTGGTTCGTTTGGCGGAATGAGTGGTTCCGGCGCTTTCGACATGGCCGGTAACGTGCGGGAATGGTGTTATAATGAGTCCAAGACGTTAGGCGGTCGTTTCATCCTCGGTGGCGGGTGGAACGACGCGGCCTACAGATTCTTCGAGTCGGCGATTCATTCGCCTTTTGACCGTTCAGCAACCAACGGAATTCGCCTCGTTAGCACCGCGAGCGGCGATGGTTCGAGTACGGCGTATCG
>JBFMFA010000687.1:0-2669 GCA_040753195.1 Gemmatimonadota bacterium
CGAGCGCACGGCGGTGCAGCCGCACTGGCGCTTCGCTCCGTTTGCGGAGCAATGGCGGCAGGAAGCGCTGCCTTCGCAGGTGCGACCATTCGGCATCGACCCGAACGGACTGGTCTACGCGGCGGTGCACCGCGCGCTGGCTCGCGGCGTGACTGACATGAACGTGACATTTGCGCTGCGCCTAACGCCCGACGACGAATCCCTGCGCGGCGCTACCCGGCCGCGACCGTACACTCCCCGCACCACCGCCGCCGTGACGGCCGGTGCGGCGACGTTAGGTGGCGCCAGCCGCCGCCGCCGGCAGGTCATGTTCGACCTCGTCCCGCGTTTTACGTGCTCAGATCCTTACATCGAGCGCTACTATTGGTATCGCTGGTACGGTCTCTGGCTCAACGCGATCGCTCCGGGCACGGGGATGTATCGCTTCCCGACGACCTGTGAAGGGATCGGCTTCTTTCATCAACCGATCGCCTACAGCGCGCCGTGTCATGTCCGCGAGCTGCGCTGGGTGAACGACCCCGAGCTGGCGCGCGGCGTCCTGCGCACCATGTTCGCGCAGCAGCGGCCCGATGGATCGCTCAACGGGCGCATTTACGTGAACCATCTTTCGCAGACCGACTTTTATCACGCGGATTGGGGCGCGGCGCACCAGGCACTGGCCAACGTGGTGCCCAACGAACCGTTCGACCGCGAGATGTATCCGTCGCTCGCTCGTTATGCGGAGTGGCTTCTCACGACGCGTGATGCGAAGGAAAGCGGCATGATCGATATCCTCGATCAGTACGAGACTGGTCAGGAGTTCATGTCGCGCTACCTCGCCGTCGATCCCAACGCCGATCGCTACGGCTGGGAAAACCGCATTCGCATGAAGGGCATCGACGCCACCGTGTACGCGTACAACCTGTTGCGCACGCTCGAGCGAATTGCCGCGCGCATCGGCGAGCCTGACGAGAGTGACAAGTGGCGCCACCGCGCCGCGCGGACGGCGAGCGCCGTGCGCGAGCGCATGTGGGACAGCGAGCTGTTGATTTTCACCGATGTCGACTCGAAAACGGGCGAGCGTACCAGGACGAGCGCCGCGGTCGGTTTCTACCCATTCTATACCGACCTCGCGCTGGAGTCGCACCTGGGTGCGCTGCGTCGCACGCTGCTCGACCCGTCGCTGTATTGGACTACGTATCCCATACCGGCGTCGCCATTGTCAGACCCCCTTTTCAGTCCTAACGCCGAATGGAAAGGGAAGCGCCATGCCTGTCCCTGGAACGGGCGCGTCTGGCCGATGACCAATTCCCATGTCATCGAGGCGTTAGGCAGATGGGCCACACCCGGACAACCGCTGCTGCGCCAGGCCGCCGCGCACATGCTGCGGCGGTTTGTTCACATGATGTTCTTCAACGGCGACGTCGAGCGGCCCAACTGCTTCGAACACTACAACCCGTTTTCCGGCGCACCGTCCGCCTATCGCGGCATCGACGACTATATGCACTCCTGGGTGGCCGACCTGATCATCCAGTATGTCTGCGGTCTCCGTCCCGACGAAACGGGGCTGACCGTCGATCCGCTCCCGCTCGACCTGGATATGGCTGAACTGACAGGAGCGAACGTTGCCGGGCATTCCGTCTCCGTTCGCATCGACGGCGACGGATACGAGGCCGTCATCGACGGAGAGCGTAACCGGCGGCGCCTCGGGGAACAACTGCGCGTTAACTGGTGAGCGGCTAACGACTCAACATGGGGCCGAAAATGGCTCCGCGTACGTGACGTTTGAGTCAGGCAATCGGTCATTCTGTCCGAGGCGTGGTACGTCCTCTAAACAGCCCTCGATGCCCAACTCGCTGACACCACTCGTTTCGTCGCCGCTTGCCGTCGTGGCCGATATTGCCACCCGGTTAGGCTCGGCGGAGCCGCTAAACGAACGCCTGACCGCGTCGCTCGTGGTGCTGCGTGACGCGTTAGGCCTGGCCTCGTGTGCCGTGTGGCAGCACGGGGCAGCTGGTATGGTGCGTCGGGCCGTAGCCGGGGGAAACGACGGTGTGGCCACCTTGCCGTCGGCCGCCTTCGACACGCGCGAAGGTGATTCGGGCGACATGTTCGTCAGGCGACTGACCGCGCAACAGCGCGATCTTGGTGCGCTCGTGATACGCGGGGCGAGCCTCGCAATGGAGGCGCAGCTCCTGGCATCGACCGTGGCGCGCATGATCGCGCCGGAGCTTGCGCGCGATGAAGAGCTGGCGCGCCTGCGGGTGGAAATCGAGGATCAAGGACGGCGCCTGGAGCATGAGCGCCGCTTCACCGAGAAGATCATCGACTCGCTCCCGGTGGGGCTCTATGTGATCGATCGCGAGTATCGGGTGCAGGCGTGGAATCGCAAGCGCGAGACCGGCATGCAGGGAATCTCTCGTGAGGAAGCGTTAGGCAGGACCATTTTCGAAGTGTTGCACCGTCAGCCGGCCGAAATGCTGCGCCGTGAGTTCGATGAAGTGCTGCGCACTGGCCGGCTTCAGCAGTACACGCTCGAATCGCGCTCCACCGGAGAAGTGCGCACCTATCGCATCACCAAGATCCCCATGCGTCTTGGCGACGCTGGCATCACGCACGTCATCACGATTGGTGAAGACATCACCGACTGGCGCGAGGCGCATGATCGCTTTGCGCAAACCGAGAAGCTG
>JBFMFA010000688.1:0-2667 GCA_040753195.1 Gemmatimonadota bacterium
GGACCTTGGACAGCATTGGGTGGATCGTGGGGCAATGCAGACACTCGTTGTAGTTCTGCATGACCAGTTTCCAGTTCGCTTTCACATCGTAGGAGATGCGCCTAACGGTCGTAAGCTGCGGCAGATTATACCGAGCGAAACGATCCATAACCGGCGCGAACGCGGATTCGAATTCCGTTGGCTCGCGCGAAATATTGACGAAAATGAACCCTTCCCATTCCGCGACTGCGGCCGACACCAGGGGATAGTCCTCACGTTCGAACCCTTCGATGTCGTGCATCGACGGAGCGCGCAGCAGCGATCCGTCCAACGCGTATGTCCAAGCGTGATACGGACACTGTATGGTCTCGCCGAATTCACCGGACGCATCCATGCAAATCCGCGTGCCACGGTGGCGGCACACGTTGAAGTGCGCGTGCAGGGTGTCGGTCTTTCGGTCGCGTACGACGATCAGACTTTCAGCGCCGATGTTCGCGACCACGTACGAGCCGGGTTTGCTGACTTGATCAGCCCTCCCGATGCAAAGCCACTGCTCGTTGAAAACGCGCGTCCACTCGGATGCCAGCACGTCGGGCGACAGGTAGTACTGCTGCGGCAGGGTATGCGCGCCGCGCACGTAACTATCGACAGTTCTGACGAATGTGCTCATACGACTCTGCGGTAATGCGTTAGGCCGCCGGCGGGGCGGCGGAGTCGCGGCTGCGCGCGCCACGCGTGATTTCGCGCGCCGCGAGTTGGGCAGCCGGCAGCGCCATTCCAGGATGGCACCCGCGACCGGCGACATACAACCCCTGAATGCCGTTGGCCGCGTAGCGGCTCAACGACGGGACGGGCCGCATGAAGAGAATCTGGTCGAGCGCCAGCTCGCCGTGCGTTAGGCTCCCCTCGCTCGCTCCGTACTGCGATTCGATGTCGGCCGGGCTCAGCACGCGGCGCTCGATTATACGATTGGTGAAGCCCGGTATCACCTGCTCAATCGTGCGCATCACGTGGTCGCTTAACGCGTCACGCGTCGCGGCGTCCCAGCTCCCCTGCTTGATGCGATAGGGCGCCCACTGCACGTGGACCGAGACGCCAACGTGCTTCCCCGGTCCCTGGAGCGTCGGATCCAGCGCACTCGGCACGCGGATCTCGAGTGCCGGCTCCGGCGCGAGCTGGCCATGCTTCGCCTTATCGAACGCGCGTTCCAGGTAACCCATCGTCGGGGCGATCACGAGCATGCCTCGCGCCAGCTCGTCCACGTTAGGCAGCGGCAGAGTTCCGTCCAGCACGAGGTTGACCTTCGCGACAGCACCCCGATAGCGCACATTTCCGAGCGCACGCGACAGCTCCGGCTCCACCAACACCGGATCGATGAGATCGTCGAACGTGCGCCGCGCGTCGAGCGTGGAAACCACAGTCGTGACTGGAATCTCTTCCCCGCTGTCGAGAACGACGGCGTGCACTCGTTCGGCGCGGACGTCGATGCGACTGACGCGGGCTCCGGTTCGCAGGACCGCTCCGTGCGCCTTGGCCGCAGCCGTCAACGCGTGTGCGAGAGCGCCGACTCCTCCGCGTGCCGTGAGCGACCCTGCGATCGCGCCACGCGGCGCGCCGACGTGGTGATGCAGAAAAAGAAATGCCGTCGCGCCTGACTTGGGGCCTTGCTGAATGTTCTTCACGCCGCGGAGCGCAAGCAGACCCTTCAGCGTCGCGTTTTCGAACGTTTCATCCAGCACGTCGGCGATGCTCATGGGCAGGGTGCGCAACAGATCGAAGATACCGTCACGACCTAACGAGCGCGCTTTACGGCCCAAACCAAGCAGCGTCACCAAGTTCCCCGCCCCGGTCGCGAACAGACTTGGCGCCGGCACTTCATACAACGACTGGAGGAATCCGCTGAGTCGCTCCACGCGCTGCGCGTACTCCTTCCACGCCGCGGCGTCTTTCTGGGAGACGCGCGCGAGTACCCCTGCGGTCCGCTTCACGTCGCGATACAGCGTGAGTGGCTCGCCGTCCTGCGACAGGGCCGTTGTGCACGGATCCGCCGCGATCAGCTCCAGGCCGTGTTGCTGCAGGTTCAGCTCGGAGAGAACTGACGGCGGCACCCAGCCCAGATCATGATCCACAACGTCGCTCGGCACCCCCGGCGCGATGTCAGCCGTACTTGTCAGTCCGCCGAATCGGTCGCGGGCTTCGAGGACGAGGACGCGCTGACCGCGCTTCGCGAGCAGCGCGGCACTCGTTAGGCCGCCGAGTCCGCCCCCAATGACGGCGCAGTCGTAGACCGTCATGCCGGCCAATCCCGCAGAATGGTCAGCGCCGCCAGCCGTCCCGACGCGCCCATGATGCCGCCGCCGGGGTGCGTCCCCGACCCGCACTGATAGAGCCGGTCAATCGGCGAGCGATATTTTGCGTAGCCGGCAGCCGGCCGCAAAAAGAAGAGCTGATCCAGCGCCAGCTCGCCCTGAAAGATGTTCCCTTCGGTCAGACCCGTTATGCGTTCGATGTCGGCCGGCGTGAGGACCTGACGCGCGATGATCGCCTGCTTGATGTTCGGTGCGAAGGCCGCGAGGGCGTCGATGACGGCATCACCGAAGGCGTCGCGTTTGGCGTCATCCCAACCACCGTCGATGTTGAAAGGAGCGTATTGGCAGAAGATCGACATCACGTGCTGACCCGGCGGCG
>JBFMFA010000689.1:0-2664 GCA_040753195.1 Gemmatimonadota bacterium
CTGGTAATGTTCGCGCGACGGTAACCCGCGTCTCACGCCCCTCCCTGCCGTTGTAAGGTTTCCTCTGGCGCACCGGTGCCCCAGCCCTAATGCTTGTGCGAATGCGCACCTATCTCGTCGCCCTCCTGTTCGTCGCCGCGGTTGGCTGCTCGACCGATCCAATAGAGCCGCTCCCGCTGCAATTGACGGTGGAGGCAAATAGGACCACAGCGGCTACAGGGGACACCGTCACGTTCGTGACGAACGCTCAGGGTGGGAGCCTGGTGGGCGTCGAAATCGACTACGGGGACAATACCACAGACACATTCGCCACCGGCGGGGCACGCACGGCGCGAATCACCTTTCGGCACGCCTATCAACAGCGCGCCACATTCACGGTACGGGCAGTGGTCACCGATGCACTGGCTGGAACGAAGGAAGCGACTATAGCGGTCACTGTGAATTAATCGCTTGACGCGTTCCCGATCGGCCGTATCGTGTGGTCCGCCCGGCTGTAGCTCTCCTCACCCTCAGGAGGTGCTCATGCACCGAACATGGTTTCGAAACTTTGCCCACCGTATTCCACCGACACTCCTGGCTCTGGCGCTAGCAGCAACAGCACTGGAGGCGCAACAAACGGGGACGATTAGCGGAAGAGTCACAGCCGAAGGGACGGGCCAGCCGATCGAGGGCGCACAGGTTTTCATCGTCGGTAGCACGCTGGGGACGCGCACGGCGGCAAACGGTCGCTATACGATCGCGAACGTACCCGCTGCGCAGTATCGCGTTCGGGCGCAGATGATCGGCTATAGGCCGACTGAGTTGCCAGCGAACGTCACGGCTGGTGGCACGGTGACGCTGGACTATGTGATGCGGCAGCAAGCGATTTCACTTGACGCGATGGTCGTCACTGGTACCGCAGGGCAAGCGCGCGCTCGCGAGGTCGGCAACAGCATCTCGCAGATCGACCTAACGGCGGTGCAGCCGCCGTCGAACGTCGGGACGCTGCTGCAAGGTCGCTCAGCCGGGATGACGGTGATGCCCAGCTCCGCCGGCGCGGGGAGCGGATCGATGATCCGTTTGCGCGGGAACGTGAGCGTGGCGATGAGCAACCAGCCGCTCGTGTATGTCGACGGCGTGCGCATCCGGAGCGACGGATATCAGCGCAATGTGCCGCCGACAGGGTCGGATCTGCGCAGCGGCAACGACGTGGCCAGTCCGCTCAACGACATCAACCCTAACGACATCGAGCGGGTCGAGGTGATCAAGGGCGCGGCCGCGTCGACGCTCTATGGGACGGAAGCCGCAGCGGGCGTGATCCAGATCTTCACCAAGCGCGGTGTCACAGGGACTCCGCAGTGGACGGTCGACATCACTCAGGGCTATGCACAGGCGCTGCCGTTCGGACCGGACGAAAGCGAAGCACCGCCGAGCGATACCATTTTTTCGTGTACGACGGTCGTCAACAACCAATGCCGCGGGACGATGCAGGCGTATCGCGACAGTTTCCCAGATCGGTTTGATGGGCTGCCGACCAAGGGCGTTTCCCGAGCTGGCGGCTCGTCCAGGTACCTGTTCATCGACCCGTGGCTGCGCAACGGCTACCAGCAGCGCTACACGGTTTCGCTCGGTGGCGGTGGCGAGGCGCTACGGTATTACGTCTCGGGGACGACGACGGACGAAGAGGGCGTGTTGCCTAACGACAAAGAGCAAAAGAAAGTCATCCGCGGCAACTTCTCCTTCACGCCGATATCGAACCTGCTCTTCAGCTGGAACACGTCGTACACGAAGAATGCGATCTCGAATACGGCCGCGGGGAACAACGCGCATGGCCTGACGCTGAACTCGTTCCGGCGCGACCGCAACTATGCCTCGAACGACCGCCCGGAAATCGTGGAACTGATGTTGAATCAGGAGATCACCAGTGACATCGATCACTTGATCACTGGCGGGACGGCGAATTGGAGCCCGTCGCCGAACTTCACGAACAAGTTCACGGTCGGGTATGATCTGGCACAGATCGAGAACCGGAACCTGCGCCCCTTCGGATTCATCCTGGCACCCACGGGTATCATCTCGAGCCGGCGCAACTCGTATCAGAACCTGACGTTCGACTATACTGGGAGTTATGTGCGGCCTTTCTCCGGGCTACGCAGCACGCTGTCGTGGGGCGGTCAGTGGGTCACGACGGAGAACCGCGAGACCTCGGCGTACGGTGAGAACTTCCCGGGTCCCGGTAAGCCGATCGTATCGAGCGCGGGAACCACGTTAGGCTTTGAGGAGCGGCAGCGCGTGATCAACGGCGGCTTCTTCGGTCAAGTGCTGCTCGACATGAAGGATCGCTACTTCCTGACAATCGGCGGTCGTGTCGACGGCAACAGCGCGTTCGGTGAGAACTTCGGTCTTCAGTATTATCCGCGCGCGAGTTTCAGCTGGGTTGCGTCGGAAGAGAGTTTCTGGCCGACCTGGAACTCGGCGATGAAGTTCCGAGTGGCGTATGGTCAGTCGGGACGAGCGCCGGGCGCGTTTGACGCGGTGCGCACTTGGGAACCCGTAGGTTGGGGTGGCCAGCCGGCATTTTTCCCGCGCAACGTCGGCAACGCGGATCTGGGTCCCGAGCGTACGACGGAACTGGAAGTGGGCTTCGACGCTGCGTTCTTTAGTGACCGCCTAACAACAGACGTT
>JBFMFA010000690.1:0-2659 GCA_040753195.1 Gemmatimonadota bacterium
CCCTCGTCGCCGCGGCCCTGGCCGGTGCCGCGCTCCTGGTGGTGGCAGACCTCGCGGCGCGCACCGTGCGCGCGCCCCTGGAAATCCCGCTCGGCGCGGTGACCGCTCTCATGGGCGTGCCATTTTTCCTCGCGCGCTTGAGGACGCCGACGTGATTCGCATCAGCGAGCTCGCCGTTGCATATCCGGGCACGAAGCGACGCGCCGTCGACGGCGTTTCCCTCGAGGCGGGACGTGGGCGCGTGACCGCCGTGGTGGGACCTAACGGGAGCGGGAAAAGTACGCTCGTGCGGGCCTTGTTGGGGCGCGTACCTGTTGAACGTGGCGCGATCGAGATCGATGGGAAACGGCACGACATGTGGTCGCCGCTCGAACGCGCGCGGCGGGTCGCCGTCGTACCGCAGCGCGAAGATGCACTCTTTTCGCTGCCGTTGCGCGAATACGTCGGCCTCAGCCGCTATGTACACAGATCATCGTGGATGGCGGAGCGCGAGGCAGATCGTGTCGCGGTTGAGAATGCGTTGCGCGCTGCAGGCGTCGCCGAGCTGGCGGAACGGCGCACCGATGCCGTATCGGGCGGGGAGTGGCAACGCGCTCGTATTGCGCGAGCGCTCGCGCAGGCGACCGAAGCGCTGGTGCTCGACGAGCCGACGACGTTTCTGGACGTCGCGCACGAGATGGCGGTATTTGAGCTGCTGCACAACCTCGCGTTAGGCGGAAAGGCCGTGCTGCTGGTGAGCCATCAGCTCAACCTCGTGGCGCGCTTTGCGGATCATATGGTGCTGCTGCACGAGGGCCATGTGGTGGCGGCCGGCTCCGTCATCGAGGTCATGCAGGCCTCCACCCTCGAGCGTGTCTACGGCTGGCCACTGGTCATCACGCGCGACCCAGCTATCGGTGCACCAACGCTGGTGCCGCTCAGATCCGGCTCCCACTAGCAACTATCAACTAGTTTTATGCATGGCGCTGATCGCCACGGAAGCCATCGTCCTCCACGCGTTCAACTATCTGGAGTCGTCACGCATCGTGCGTCTGGCGACCCGTGAGGCTGGCTTGGTATCAGTGCTCGCGCGCGGCGCGCGGCGGCCCAAAAGCGCGCTGGCGGCACTCGACCTGTTCGCGCACGGCGTTGCCCAGATCAACGTGCGGCCGCAGCGCGATCTGCATACGCTCACGGGCTTCGACGTCGCCAACAGCCGGCACTCGTTAGGCTCGGCGCTGCCGCGGTTCGCCGCGGCGTCCATGCTCAGCGAGCTGGTGCTGCGTTTCGGTCACGAGGAAAGCGCGCGCGAGCTCTTCGCACCGCTCGCAGCGGGACTCGATTCGCTGCAGCATCACGGCGAAGATGATCCCGCCGACGTTGCCCTGCGCGCCGCGTGGCAGCTCGTGGCCGCATTCGGTTTCACGCCCACGGTGGACGACTGTGCGTCATGCCACACGGAAATCGCTCCGACCGATGCGGCGCTCTTCGACATGCGCGCCGGCGGAGTCTTGTGCCGCAACTGCGCCGCGTCGGCGCCGGGACGTCGGATGTTGCCGGCGACGGCACGTGATGCGATTCGCGCCTGGCTGACTGGTGACGCCAGCCCCCTCTCCGATGCCGCGACTCGTAAGGCGCATCGGCGCCTGCTGCGCGAGTTTCTGGCCGAACACCTCAGCGATGGCCGCGCCCTGAGCGCGTTCGCCGCGTGGGAGGAGCAGTGCGAGAGGGACGACGCATGATCATCGGTACCGCCGGACATATCGATCACGGGAAGACGGCACTCGTCCGCGCGCTGACCGGCGTCGATACCGATCGGCTGCCGGAGGAAAAGCGCCGCGGCATCACGATCGACCTGGGGTTCGCGCCGCTGGACTTGGGCGACGGCCTGCGAGCCGGCGTCGTCGACGTCCCCGGCCACGAAGCCTTTGTGCGGACGATGCTCGCTGGCGCGACGGGGATCGACATCGCCCTGATCGTCATCGCGGCGGACGAGGGCGTGATGCCGCAGACGCGCGAACATCTGGACATTCTGACGCTGCTCGACGTTAGGCACGCGGTGGTGGCGCTCGCGAAGGCGGATCTGGTCGATGACGAGTGGCTGGCCCTGGTGTCTGAGGACGTACGAGCGCTGCTTGCCGAGTCGCCACTGCACGACGCGCCGGTTCTCCCGACATCGGTGGTGAGCGGGCGCGGCATCGGCGAACTGCGCGCTCAGCTTGCCCAGACTCTGCGGGCACTCCCGGCGCGACAGACTGATGACCTCTTTCGCATGCCGATCGATCGGGCGTTCACTGTGCGCGGAGCCGGGACCGTCGTGACGGGGACGATTTGGAGCGGTACCGTGCAGCCGGACAGCGTGCTCATCGTGCACCCGTTAGGCAAAAGTGTGCGCGTCCGCGGCGTCCAGGCTCACGGCGCGTCGGTGTCATCGGCCGGACCGGGAAGTCGCGCGGCGCTTGCGCTCGTTGGCGTGGAACTTGGTCACGTGCAGCGCGGGGCCGTACTCGTTGCCGATCCACACTGGAGCATGACGACGCGGATGCGAGTCGACGTCGCGTTGCTGGATCGCATGCAGCGACCGCTGCGTCCGCGCGAGCGGGCACGCCTGCACCTTGGAACCCGCGACGTGGGGGCGCGAATCGTCGCGACGGGGGGCGCGCTGGCGCCGGGGGAGTTG
>JBFMFA010000691.1:0-2656 GCA_040753195.1 Gemmatimonadota bacterium
GGGAACTTTCCCACTGGCTGCGCCGACAGGATGCGGCTGCCTAACAACAAACCCGTCGCAACGACGATGGAGCGCATAATGTTCCTCCGGACAGTGGCGACACGCTCACACAACCCCGGACAGTGTAGCGCGGTATTCCGTCGAGTTTAGAGCGTGTGTGTGTGAAGTGTGTCAAGCATTCTGAACTACAGGCTTAGAGCTGCTCACTCGTGGTGACCGCAAACGGCCTACTCAGTGGCGAGCACGCGTTTCGGCACGAGAAGCAACAGAAGCATTGAAGCGGCCGCGGCCAGCCCTGCCGCTACGCCGAAGGCCAGTGCAGGGCCGCGCGCATCCCAGAGCGCCCCGAAAATCACTGACGCCGGAAACGCGGCGACGCCTAACGTGAAGTTGAACCAGCCGAAGGCGGTCCCTCGCAACCGTGCCGGGACCAGATCTGCGACAAACGCCTTCTCGACACCTTCGGTGAGGCCGAAATACAGACCGTAACCCAGGAAGAGAGCCCAGACGTGCCACGCGTTCGAGGCCTGCGCAAAGGCGAGGTAGACCACCGCGTACACCGCCCACCCCGTGATGATCAGCGGCCGGCGGCCGATCCGGTCTGATAGCGCACCCCCGCGCGCGTTCGCCGCCGCCTTGATGACGTGATGCGCGGCCCACAGCAACGGAATGTGCGCGGCCGCGACCCCGAGCGATGACGCCCGCAGCAGGAGAAACGCGTCGCTCGCGTTGCCTAACGCAAAAATGAAAAGCACCGCGAGATACCGCCAGAACGCCGAGCCTAACGCCGTGCGGCCAAGTCGATCATGGGCCGTCGCTTTCCGTCGCACTTCTTCGCGTACGCCAATGACGAGGACCAGCACGGACAGCAATGCCGGAATTGCCGCCAGCAGAAACACGGTCCGCAGCGACACCCCAACCCACTGCAGCAGCACGAACGCGAGCACTGGCCCGATCACGGCACCAAGGTGATCCCCGGCGCGGTGCAGCCCAAACGCGGCGCCGCGCTGCGACGGATCCACCGCATCCGCTATCAGGGCATCGCGCGGCGATGAACGGATCCCTTTGCCGATACGATCGGTAACTCGCAAGGCGCCCACGTGCCATGCGGTCTGCGCAACCCCGATCAGTGGGCGGACCACGGACGCCACGGCGTATCCCGCCACAACAAGCGGCTTGCGACGTGTGACGCGATCCGACCACACGCCGCTGACGAGCTTGAGCAACGCCGCGACCGATTCTGCCGCACCTTCAATCGCGCCCAACGCGGTCGCCGACGCGCCTAACACGCTCGACAGAAAGAGCGGCAGAAGCGGATAGATCATCTCGCTCGACGCGTCGGTCAAAAGACTCACCGCCGTGAGGGCGAGAACAGTGCGCGGAAGACGCTGTCGCATCGCCGCCAAATGTACCGGGATATCCGGCGCCTTGCGCGATGGAAGGCGAGCGCCCTTCTTCCGCACGATGCAAAGCGCCGTCAGCGCGATGTACCAGCAGTTGGAGACCGCGCGCGTACGCCTGTCGCAGCGGGAGGCCGATCTGCTGGCGCTCCAAATCGCCATCGCGACAATCCCCGCGCCGACGGGGAGTGAGGGTGCCCGTGCCTCGTTCGTGGCCGCGCGACTGCGCGAAGCACTGCCTAACGTGCAGATCGACGACGCCGGCAATGTCGTGGCGCGCATCAACGGCAAACATCACACCGCGCCCGTCGTCATCTGTGCCCACCTGGACTCGGTCTTCCCAAGCGGTACGGATCTCACCGTCACGCGCGACGAGCAGCGTGTGAGCGTGCCAGGTATCGCGGATAACGCGCGCGGCATTACTGGCCTCATTGCACTCGCCGAAGAACTGAGCCGCCCCGAGCACGAACTGCAGCGCCCCATCATCTTTGCGGCGACGGCCGCGGAGGAGGGCCTCGGCGACCTCCGCGGCGCGCGGCATCTCTTCGACACGCTCAATGGGCAGTGCCACGCCTTCATCGCGCTGGACGGACCGGGCGATACGCGGATCGTGACTGAAGCGTTAGGCGTGCGCCGCATACGCGCGTCGATCCAGGGCCCCGGTGGGCACAGTTGGGGCGCCTTTGGCATCGTCAATCCCATTCACGTGGCTGCCGCGATCACCGTGGAGCTCGCTGGGCTCAAGCTTCCAACGGAGCCACGAGTCACGGTAAGCGTGAATCGCATCGGCGGCGGTTCCGCCGTGAACACCATCCCGGAAAGCGCGTGGGTCGAGGTGGAAGTGCGCTCGACCCGGCCGGCAGAGTTGGAACGCTGGGAGATGGCCGTCGATGCGCGCATGCGTCACGCCGTCGAGCGAACCAACGCGGCGCGAACGGCCAACACGGCGGCGCTGACCCTAACGACTCAGCGAATCAGCGAACGACCCTCCGGCACGATGGACCCCGGACATCCGCTGGTCCTCGCGGCGCAGGAGGCGACGACGATCATCGGCCGCGTCGCCGAGCTGGCGGCGGCGTCCACCGATGCCAACATCGCAATGAGCCGCGGTGTGCCGGCGATCGCCATTGGCGCCGGTGGACGCGGCGGGGACACGCACACGCTGCACGAGTGGTACGACCACCGCGATTCTTCGTTAGGGCTCGCGCGAGCCCTCACCATCCTCGCCGTGGCGGCTAACTCCTAGCCGCGAAACG
>JBFMFA010000692.1:0-2648 GCA_040753195.1 Gemmatimonadota bacterium
TCACGCCTTGATCTTTGAGAGCGCGCAGAGCACGCTGAGTTGGCTGACCACCGATGAAAATGTCATCGCCGACCTTGGCGTAGCGGTCGAGGAACATCCCCGTCGTATCGAGTAAAACTGGGTTCGGCAGCGAGCCGACCGATTGCTGACGGACAAACTTCTGGGCGTGGGTCGTCGACGACAGTGTAAGGGCGGCGACGAGTGTAAGAGCGATGGGTCTAGTCATAGAGGGGTCTGTCGGTATGAGATAACAGTCTGTGCGTGTCAGCGCGCAGGCGCTTGAATGCGTTTAACCACCACCCCAAGCTCTTAAGTTGCTGTTTGTCCGCGGCGACGAAGCCACGGTCTCTCTTCTCATATCTCATGCGCACATCAATCGCAATTGCCATCGCGTTATTGGCCAACGCCCTCCCACTCGAAAGTCAGCAGACCATCGCGTTCACGCATGCGACTGTGATCCCGATGGATCGCGAACGCGCGCTCGCTGATCACACTGTAATCGTTAGGGGCGATCGTATCGTCGAGGTAGGGCCGGCCTCACGCGTGCAGGTGCCGGCTGGAGCGACCACCGTGAACGTTGCCGGGAAGTTCTTGATTCCGGGTCTCGCCGAGATGCATGCGCACGTTCCTGCTGGCAACGCACCGCAGGAGTTCAGCGATCGGGTCCTCGCGCTCTACGTCCTCAACGGCGTAACGACGGTGCGCGGAATGCTCGGTTCACCGATGCATCTCGAATGGCGCGCAAAGGCGGCGCGCAACGAGATCTTCGCGCCGACGATCTACACGACCGGCCCGTCGTTTAACGGCAATTCGGTGACGTCGCCGTCCGTTGGTGCGCAGATGGTGCACGATCAAAAAGCGGCCGGGTACGATCTTCTCAAGATCCATCCGGGCATCTCGCGTGCCGGCTACGATTCACTGGCGGCGGTCGCGACGCAGCTGGGCATTCCGTTCGCGGGACATGTGCCGGCTGACGTTGGCGTTAGGCGTGCGATCGAGGTCAAACAGATCACGATCGATCATCTCGATGGGTACCTCGAAGCGATCGTCGCCGCGGATAAGCGCGCGTCCGCGCCGCCAAGTGCATGGTTCGGGAGCAACCTCGTCCCGCTGCTCGACTGGTCGCAGCTGCAGCCCCTGATTCGCTCGACGGTACAGAACGGTGTGTGGGTTGTGCCGACGGAGACGATCATGGAGTCGCAGTCGGTCGGAAACCTCGAGGAGATGCTCGCCTGGCCCGAAATGCAGTACTGGCCGCAAAACGTGCGCACGCAGTGGACGAACGCATTGCGCAACTTCCGGCAGAACAACTGGACGATGGAGGGAGGCCAGGCGTTTGTCGCCGCACGGCGGCGACTCATGAAGGAACTGCACGACGGCGGCGTGAAGTTCTTGTTAGGCTCCGACGCGCCGCAGGTATGGAACGTTCCAGGCTTCTCGGTCCATCGGGAGATGAAGCAGATGGTGGCGGCCGGCCTGACGCCGTATCAGGTGCTCGTGAGCGGCACCAAGAACGTCGGCGAGTACTTCGGAGCGCCATTTGGCACGATCGAAGCGGGGAAGCGCGCCGACATCGTCATGCTCGATGCCAATCCGCTGAGCGATATTGGCAACACGTCGCGGATCGCGGGTGTGATGTGGCGTGGGCAGTGGTTGGATAAGGCGGCTATCGATCAACGACTCGCCGCGCTTCGCGTGCCCTAACGACGTTTAGCGCTCAGCGTTTGGGGTCGGTACCGTGCAGGGGCATTGTGAACTCGCTCCCTGCACGGATGCCCTTGGGCCAGCGCGTCGTGACGTGCTTCAGCTTGGTATAGAAGCGCACGCCGTCCATTCCGTGCTGATATAAGTCGCCGAAGGACGACTGTTTCCATCCCCCAAACGAATAGAACGCCAGAGGCACGGGGATCGGTACGTTGATGCCGACCATGCCGACTTGCACGCGATGCATGAATTCGCGCGCGGTATCGCCGTCGCGCGTAAAGATGGAGACGCCGTTTCCCATCTCGTGATCGCTCGCCAGACGCACGGCGTCGTCGAACGACGTCGCGCGAACGACGCACAGCACCGGGCCGAAAATCTCTTCGCGATAAATCTTCATCGTGCGCGTTACGTGATCGAAGAGGCAGCCGCCGAGGAAGAAGCCACGCGTGGTGGCTGTCTCGTGTGCGCGTCCGTCGACCAGGAGCGTGGCCCCTTCCGCGATGCCCGCGTCGATGTAGCTCACGACACGCGCGCGGTGCTCGCCGGTCACGAGCGGCCCCATGTCATGGTTGCCTAACGAAGGCCCGATGCGCAGCGCGCGCACCCGCTCAGCGAGACGTTCAACAAGCGTGTTTGCGGTCGTTTCACCAACCGGCACCGCAACCGAGATCGCCATGCAGCGCTCGCCCGCGGAGCCGTACGCGGCGCCAATCAACGCATCGACGGCCTGGTCCATGTCGGCGTCAGGCATCACGATGAGATGATTTTTCGCGCCACCCATCGCCTGCACGCGTTTCCCCGCCGCGGCAGCGCTGACGTACACCGAGTGCGCGACGGGCGTTGAGCCCACAAAGCTCACAGCCGCTACATCCGGGTGGACGGTCAGCGCCTCGACGGTCGTTCTGTCACCATGCACCACATTGAGCACGCCTGGCGGGCCTCCG
>JBFMFA010000693.1:0-2647 GCA_040753195.1 Gemmatimonadota bacterium
GGATTGCCCAAGTCGCACCTTCGTCGATCGGCCAGCGTCGAGGTATATGTCGAAATACAGATCGCGGATCTGCCAGTACAACGTTGAGCCGGCTGCATCGGTCGCCATGTCGGGCTGAATCGAAAACGACACCCGGTCGTTGACGACGCCACACAGCGTTATGCGCGCGCGCCGAATGGAGAGCCCGCCATTGTTCCCGATCGAGCGGTCGCACGACTGGCACGTGAGGTCGGAGTTTGTCTCCAGCAGCCGGTTGTAGCGGATCTGCGTGTAGCCGCGCAGGGAAATGCGCTCGTACCAGGGGCGCGAGGTGCTTGTTTGCGCTTGGACGGCGAGCGGATGGACAGCGGCGGCGACAAGGAGGACCCGGCCGAGCTTCTGAAATAGTGAGCGACGAGTTGTCATTTATGCCGTGAGGTTGGTCCGTTACGCAATCGCGGCGAATTGTAACGTGTCATACAGCCGTTACATTCGGATTCGGACTCCGTTACATGGCGTTTACAAATGATCGGCCGGTGACCGATGGTGAGGGCTGTGGCATGAGCGGGGGATGCGGTCGACCGATCGCTCTGTACTCTTTGTCATTGTGATTCACATGACCGATCGATTCGAGCTTCCGACAACTGCGCGAGCCGCCGTCGCGACGCTGATCGCGACGCAGGGGGCCACGCCCAAGGAGGCTGGCGCGAAGATGTGGGTGGACGAAAGCGGGCGGATCCTGGGTTCGGTGACGATTGGCGGGTGCGTCGACGCGCGCGTGATCGAAGAAGCGACGGGTGTGATCTCGAGTAACACGTCGCGCGTGCTGGACATGTCGTTAGGCGACGAAGATGCGTGGGCGCTGGGGATGACATGCGGTGGTTCCGTTTCGGTTCTGATCGAGCCCTACTCGGCGGTGGAGCGCGACGCACCGGTCGTTGTCGCCCTGCAGGCGGTCAACGACGCGCTCGTTGCGGGCAGGCGTGCTGTCATCGTGGTGCCGCTTGACGATGGTGGCGTCCGAAACGGTCGCCTTGTACTGGTGGAGGGGGACGATCACGTCACGGGCTCGTTAGGTAGCGCGCCACTCGACGCCACGGCGGTTGAGGCGGCCAAAGAGGCCCTGCGGCATGGAGCGACGGGCACGCGCACGGCTTTTGTGGACGATGCCGCGCACCGTCTGTATTGCGAGGTGCACGCGCCGCCCGTCACGCTCACGATCTTTGGAGCGACTCACGTCGCGATCCCCCTCGTCGAGTTGGCACGAACCCTGGGCCTGCGCACCTGCGTGGTCGACGGTCGCGAACGTTTCGCGACGAGGGAGCGCTTCCCGCACGCCGATGACATCCGCGTCGGTATCCCGTCGGAGCTTGCCGAAGGGATGTCGTTAGGCGCCACGTCGCTCGTGGTTCTGCTCTCACACGACTACAAATACGACCTTCCCGTGCTCAAAACGGTGCTCGCCAGTGACGCCCCATATGTCGGCCTTCTCGGCAGCGCCAGGCGCGGAAAGGCGCTGCTGGATTTTCTCGCCGAC
Source organism: Gemmatimonadota bacterium (assembly GCA_040753195.1). GTDB lineage: Bacteria > Gemmatimonadota > Gemmatimonadetes > Gemmatimonadales > Gemmatimonadaceae > DASYRX01. Next base: position 1,517 of record JBFMFA010000693.1, read on the forward strand.
GAAGGCGTCCCGCGCGAGCAGCTCGAGCGCGTGCGCGTTCCGGTCGGGCTGGACATCGGTGCGAAGAGCGCCGCCGAGATCGCCCTCAGCGTGCTGGCCGAGGCTCTGGCCGTGGTACGCGCGCGACCGGGCGGGCCGCTGCGTGACCGCCACCGCGGCACGGACGGATCGGTCGAGTGAAGGCGCACCGCCTAACGCGTGAATCGCTGACGCGCGACGGAGCGATCGGAGCGGTCCTGACGCAAGACGTGCGTGACCACCACGGCCGCATCGCGCTGGCCAAAGGCTCGCCGCTGAGCGCGGATTCAATCGCGCATCTGCTCACGCTCGACTGGGACGAGCTTCACGCGATTCGCCTCGACGCGGACGACGTGCACGAAGCCGAGGCGGGGGTACGCCTCGTTCGGGCGGCGGCGGGGCGTGAGGTGAAGGTGGGCGCGATGACCGCAGGCCACTGGCCGCTGTGCGCGGCGACGCGCGGCGTGGTGCACGTGAACGTCGCCGCGCTGCGCGAGATCAACGCGCTGGACGGCATCGCGCTGTATTCACTGTTCGACGGTCAGGTCGTTGACGAAAATGAAACCGTCGCGCGCGGCAAGATCATCCCATTCGCCATCTCCGACGCGGCGCTGCAGCGAGTGGAATCGCTGGCGAGGATGCACGGCGGCGTAGTGCACATTCGGCGCTTCGTGCCATGGACGGTCGGCGTAGTGATCCAGGAGTCGTTAGGTGAGCGCGCGACGCAGCGCGCGCAGGCCGTGTTGGCGGAGAAGCTAGCATGGTTCGGCTCGGCGCTGCTGACGCCGCGTGTCGTATCGCCGACCGCCGACGACATTGAGGTAGCGCTTCGTGCGCACCTCGACGCCGGCGCTCGCCTGCTCATCGTCGCGGGCTCGAGGGCGATGGACCCGCTGGACCCCGTGTTCCAGGCGCTCGCCACGTTAGGTGCTCGCTTCGAGCGGCGAGGGGTGCCGGCGCACCCTGGAAGTCTCCTGTGGATCGCCAGGCTCGGAGCCGGAGAAGATGAGGTTCCGATCATCGGCCTCCCTTCGTGCGGTCTGTTTTCCCAGGCATCAGTTTTCGACTTGCTGTTGCCGCGTATCCTTTCGGGCGAGCACCTAACGAACGATC
>JBFMFA010000694.1:0-2646 GCA_040753195.1 Gemmatimonadota bacterium
TGGCACGTGGTTCATGTGCGATGCTGACATGAACACCATAAACGGCGCGAAAGCGAGCAGAAGCGTCGCGCCGAGCACGATCGCACTGTCGCGCTCGATGTGCCTAACGATGCGCGAAAAGACGTAAACTGCAGCACCGCCGAACAGGGGCGAGACCAGCCAAGGCGCGTCCAACAGAACCCCTACGGCGAGATGCGCCGGTCCCCCGGGCGGGAACTGGCCCACCTGCCGATCACCGATGCTCAGAACATTCAGCGCGCCAAAGAACTCCGGAAACGGACCGACGTGCTCGGCAAGTGCTCCGGCCGCCATGAGGCGGGCCTGATATGTCTGGACGATCTCATCGATGAAAATCGGCTTCGCATCGAACGCGACCTGCGACACCACTGCGTACACAGCGGCACCCAATACTGAGATCAGAAGTGCAAACAAACGCGGATAGTCGGAGAAGGCAGCAACAACGCTTTCGCGCAGTTTAGTCGCTATACTGATCGCTTTCTGTCGTGATAGTATCGCTAAAATAGTCACCAAACCGACGACGATGCCGGACCCAGAAAGCCATGAAGACGCTACCGCCGCGTACCACGGAGCGGCATGACCCCCCGAGATCCAGTTAACGATCGGCAGGAAACCCAGGATGGCTAGGACTATTGCGAGCACGCGTGCCAGTGCCCGAGTCGGGTGGGAGATCTCTGAGGTCGTCGGCTCGTTATGTGGCGCGGTCACGCGCTCAGGACTGCTGCCCTCCAATGGCAGCAACCCGGCGCCGCCGTTCGACTTCGATCAGCAGATTCTGCACGTCGTTAGGGCTCACTCCGGGGATGCTTGCGGCCTGTGCGAGTGACTGTGGCCGTATGCGAGCGAGCTTCTGTCGCGCCTCGTACGTCAGAGATCGCATGTGAGCGTACTCGAGATCGGGCGCCAAAGTGACGTGGCCCAAACGCTTTAGCCGATCAGCTTGAACCCGTTCGCGATCGAAGTAACCAGCGTACTTGATCTCCAACTCTGTGGACGTCACAGCATCAAGCTGAATGTGGCTACCAACGCTGGCGAGATCGAAGAGCCGTCGCAGCTCCACGCCCTGACGTTTGGTTAGTTCATGAAGGCGTACTGCCTGGTCGATGGCTGAACTGCCTAGCTCAGTCAAATAGCCATTCACGTCCTCCGGACCAATTGACGTCGCCCGCGCGAGCTGCATCCCCTCGTCCTCAGCCGCCAGTCGACGCGCGACCACTTTCTCTTCTGACTGGCTGAACATGCCGAGATCGAGTGCGTAACTCGCCAGGCGCCGCAGGGCGTTGTCCTGCCGTACCGTTAGGCGGAATTCCGAGCGTGAAGTGAAGAGCCGATACGGTTCATCCACGCCGCGATGCACGAGGTCATCGATGAGGACTCCGATGTAGGACGTTTCGCGGCCAAGAACGATCGACGGGCGGCCTCGGGCCGAAAGTGCGGCGTTCATACCCGCCAGCACTCCCTGCCCCGCCGCCTCTTCGTAGCCCGTTGTGCCATTCACCTGGCCGGCGAAATACAACCCGCGCACCTGTTTCACTTGCAGCGTCGGATCAAGCTGCGTGGGAGGGAAATAGTCGTATTCGATCGCGTACCCGGCGCGCGTCATCCGCACGTTCTGAAGTCCGGGAACGGTGTGCAGAATCGACAGTTGCACAGCGGCCGGCAGTGATGTCGACAGTCCATTCACGTACAGCTCGCTCGTGTCGTGACCCTCGGGCTCCAGGAATAGCTGGTGGCGCTCCGCGAGCGGAAACTTTACGACCTTATCCTCGACCGAAGGGCAGTAGCGCGGTCCGCGTGCGGAAATGGCGCCCCCATACATCGCTGATTGTGCGATGTGCTCTTGGATCAGTGCCTTGCCGCTCTGGCCAAGGAACGTGATGAAGCACGGCAGCTGCTCGGGATGTCGCGAACCGTTAGGCGTTCGCCGCGGCGTCGGCCAAAATGCCGACCACGAGTAGTCGAACTGCTCGATCTCGCTTTCCTGTCGCTCCAACACGGAATAGTCGACGCTGCGACCGTCGATGCGCGGCGGCGTGCCGGTTTTGAACCGGGACACTTCAATTCCGGCCCGGTCCAGCTGTTCGGCGAGATCGAGCGCCGCCGCTTCGCCCGCGCGCCCCCCGCCGAAGTTGGTCGTCGTTCCGATGTGGATGCGGCCGCGCAGGAACGTCCCAGCGGTCAGAACGACTGAGCGAGCACCGAAACGCCGTCCTTCCATCGTCTCTACGCCTAACGTTGTGTTGCCGGCGTCGTCGAGAATGAGACGGGCTACGGTACCCTGGATTGTATGAAGGCGGGGTTGGGACTCGATGAGTGTGCGAACGGCGCGCCGATATAGCCCACGATCACATTGCGCGCGCGGCGCCCAAACAGCGGCTCCCTTACTCCTGTTAAGCATGCGGAACTGCAGCATGGCGAGGTCGGTAGCCCGGGCCATGATTCCACCAAGCGCGTCGACCTCACGAACAACCGTGCTTTTTGCTACGCCGCCGATGGCTGGATTGCAGGACATCTGCCCGATGGTCTCGAGCGCACTCGTGATCAGCGCGACGTTGGCGCCAAGACGTGCGGCAGCGACGGCTGCCTCGGTGCCGGCATGACCAGCGCCGATCACGATTACATCGAATA
>JBFMFA010000695.1:0-2645 GCA_040753195.1 Gemmatimonadota bacterium
TCTTTGGCGTGTCGTCCAGCGATCCGCTGACCATCGGCGCGGTAGTTGGGGTGCTTCTTTGTGTGGCGGCTTTGGCCTCGATGATCCCGGCACGAAGGGCGGTATCGGTCGATCCCGCCATAACTCTCCGCGACGAGTAGAGTGGACGGAGGGTATTGGGTTCAGGGTGCGGCGTTTCGTACCTTAAACGCTACACTTTTGCACCCTGAACGCGTTTGAGCGTCCCGAAACCAAGCATCGCTGGATCGTCGAAGGCTACGCGCCCGGCCCTCGTGGTGTCGGTAGCGCCGTGGCAGCATGGTGAGCGGAATCCAGGAGTGCCGCTCGATCTGGACGTCGTACGCGCCATTCGCGTGAACCGGAGCGCCGTGGAGCGTCGCGCGGCAACGATTCCCACGCGGCGCACGGTGAAGAAGGAATGGCAGGCTGCATGGCTGCTTCGCGCCATCACGTGCATGGACCTAACGACGCTCTCAGGCGACGACACGCCGGGGAACGTACGGCGTTTATGCGCCAAGGCCCGCAATCCGATCCGGCCGGACCTGGAAGAGGCGCTGGGCGTTAGGCATTTGCATATCACGGTAGGAGCGGTGTGCGTGTATCACGCCCTCGTGCCGACGGCGGTCGAAGCGCTCCAGGGTTCAGGAATTCCAGTGGCTGCGGTTTCCACGGGATTCCCCGCGGGGCTGAACCCGCTCGAACAACGCGTTGCGGAAATCCGCGCGAGCGTGGATGCTGGCGCGAGCGAGATCGACATCGTGGTGACGCGCGCGCACGTGCTGACGGGTCATTGGGAGGCGCTGTATGATGAGGTGCGGCGGTTCCGCGAGGCGTGTGGAGCGGCGCACATGAAGACGATTCTCGCCACCGGCGAGCTAGCGACGATGACGAACGTGGCGCGGGCGAGCATGGTCGCCATGATGGCCGGATCCGATTTCATCAAGACGAGCACGGGCAAGGAGGTCGAGAACGCGACGCTGCCGGTGGGACTCGTTATGACACGGATGATTCGCGACTACCTGGAGCGAACCGGACATGCGGTTGGCTTCAAGCCAGCTGGCGGAATTCGCACCGCAAAGAGTGCACTGGACTGGCTGGCTCTGATGAAGGAAGAATTGGGGGATCGCTGGATGCGCGCCGATCTGTTCCGGTTAGGCGCAAGCGCGTTGCTGACCGATATCGAGCGACAGTTGGAGCATTTTGTGACGGGGCGTTATGCTGCGGCGTATCGGCAGCCGATGCCGTGATGCGGAAGGTAATGAGCCAGGAGAGACATGGCGTCAGTCGCTGAACTCTTTGAGACCATGAGCTACGGTCCCGCGCCGGAGAGCGACAAGCCGGTGCGTGACTGGTTAGGCAGGCATCCGAAGGGCTTCGGCCACTACATCGGCGGCACGTGGACGGGGCCGAAGGACCTCTTCGACGTGATCAATCCGGCGACGAGCGAAGTCATCGCGCGCGTCTCGCAGGGAAGCGATGGCGATGTGGATGCGGCGGTCGCCGCGGCGCGGAAGGCGCTGAAGCGCTGGCAGGCGTTGGGCGGTCATGGCCGCGCGCGGCATTTGTACGCCCTCGCGCGCTCGGTGCAGAAGAACTCCCGCCTGCTCGCGGTGCTCGAGTCGATGGACAACGGGAAGCCCATTCGTGAGACACGCGATATCGATATCCCGCTCGTCGCGCGGCATTTCTACCACCACGCCGGGTGGGCACAGCTGCTCGAAACGGAATACGCCGGGTACACTGGCGTCGGCGTGGCGGGCCAGATTATTCCGTGGAACTTCCCGCTCCTGATGTTGGCGTGGAAGGTGGCGCCGGCCCTGGCCGCCGGCTGCACGGTCGTGCTCAAGCCAGCGGAGTTTACGCCGCTGACGGCGTTGTGTTTCGGGGAGTTGGCTGACGCGTTAGGCTTGCCGCCTGGTGTGCTGAACATCGTCACCGGGGATGGTGAAACGGGGAAAGCACTCGTGGTGCACCCCGACGTCGACAAGATCGCCTTTACAGGCTCCACGGAAGTCGGCCGCCATATCCGCCGAGCGACCGCGGGGTCAGGGAAGAAGTTGACCCTCGAGTTAGGCGGGAAGAGTCCGTTCATCGTATTCGAGGACGCCGATCTGGACAGCGTCGTCGAAGGGGCCGTCGACGCGATCTGGTTCAATCAGGGTCAGGTCTGCTGTGCGGGCTCGCGGTTGCTGGTTCAGGAAGGGATCGCGGCGCGCCTGGAGGAGAAGCTTCGCGCTCGGATGGAGAAGTTGCGCGTCGGGTCGCCGTTGGACAAAGCGGTCGATATGGGCGCGATCGTTGCGCCTGTGCAGCTCGAGCGCATCCGAGGACTCGTGAATCAAGGAGTGGAGGAAGGGGCGGCGATGTGGCAGCCGTCGTGGGCGGTGCCGCAGGACGGGTGTTTCTATCCACCGACGCTGTTTACGAACGTGGCGCCGTCGGCGACGATCGCGCAGGTAGAGATCTTCGGGCCGGTGCTGGTGAGCATGACATTCCGCACGCCTAACGAGGCTGTGCAGCTGGCGAACAACACGCCGTACGGTTTGGCGGCGAGCGTCTGGACGGACAATATCAATCTGGCGCTGGACGTAGCGCCGAAGCTGAAGAGCGGCGTGGTGTGGATCAATTCCACGAATCAGTTCGAT
>JBFMFA010000696.1:0-2638 GCA_040753195.1 Gemmatimonadota bacterium
CTGGTTCCATGATGATGGAATCCTCGCGATACCTTGGACCAAGGACGCCGTGATCAAGGTGTCGCAGTCGCGTTTCCTGCACCAGCCGCGCGTAGACGGGGCTCTCTTCGAAGACGCAGCGCACGCCGGCCACGCGCGTACTCGCTTCGCGAAACCATCTATCGAACGGATGTGGTTCATCCCCACTGAACGCCCTTACCGTGTCCTGCGCGTGGCGTTGCAGCCCGCTCAAATCACCGGAGAATTTGCGCAGGATTCGCAGCAAATGGTCGTTCAGGTACATCCACTCACGCAACGAAGCCACATGTTGCGCCATGCGCTGCAGCATTTCGATCGAAGGCTCGGTTTGCCCCGACAGCTGCGCGAACGGCCGTGAAACGAAGCACGTCTCCAACGACAGATTGCACCCTAACGAGAGAAAGGCGTCGATCGGCAGCGCCTGGTCGCTCGGCGCGCTAGCGATCATCCGGAAGCCAAAGTCGGCGCCGGACTGAACGCCGGCCAGCACACTGGTGTGCGGGTGTTCGCGTGTAACCACGTCGCGCAGCAACTCACTCACGATGGCTGCGTGATCTTCGATGGACAGGGGAAGGCGGCGGCGCGATGTCGGAGCAAACCCATACAGCGAAATCGCCACGCCGCGATATGGCGACTGGCGCAACACGTGCTCGAACGATGTGTGGTCCAAACCCATCCCATGGAGGTAGAACACAACGACGTCTGATGCGACGTGGTTGTCCAGATAGTGCACCTCATCGCCGATGATGCGTGGATCGAGCGTCGCGCGGTTTAGCCTGCGACAGACCTCCTCGGTCAAACGGAAGCGGCGCTCGATGGGGTCGCCGCGCGCCGCAGCGCGTTCCGCGGTGTCACCAACGCGCAACGTGTCGAGCGCATGCACAAATTCCGCCGCCGATTGCCAGCGGTCTGCCGGACGTTTCTCCAGACAACGCATAACGAGTTTTTCCACCGCCGGCGGAATGGTCCGCCGCACGCGCGAGAGCGGCTCCGGCACGCGCGCCACCTGCGCCGCGATCACATGCTGCGCCGTCGGCCCTGTGAACGGCGGCGCGCCGACCAACAGCTCGTACGCCATGATCCCGAGTGCGTACAGATCGGCGCGATGGTCGACGTCGGAGTCGCCCGCAGCCTGCTCCGGCGCCATGTACGTCGGCGTGCCTAACGAAACGCCGGGCGCCGTAATGCGTGCCTGGTCCCCCGCGTTGTCGCGCGCCTGGCGAGCCGAAACGATGGCGCGCGCGATGCCGAAGTCGGTCACCAGCGCATGCTGCTCGAAGAGCAACACGTTCTCCGGTTTGATGTCGCGATGCACAACTCCGCGACGATGCGCGTACGCCAGCGCGTCGGCCACATCGCGCACGACACGCAACGCTTCATCGATCGGCAGATCGTGCTCGCGCTCGATCCGCTGGCGCAGCGTCTCCCCCTCCACGAAAGGCATAACGTAGAAGAGCAGGCCGTTGGCCGAGCCTGAGTCGATAATGCCGAGTATGTGCGGGTGCAGCAGCTGCGCGACGATTTCGATTTCGCGCAGGAAGCGTTCGCCAGCGACGGTCGTGCCCAGCTCCGGCCTCAGGACCTTAATGGCGACATAGCGCTTATGCCGAAGGTCTTCAGCGAGATAGACCGTAGCTGCCGCCCCCGCTCCGATCTCCCGCTCTACACGGTAGCGGTCCGAGAGACCTAACGTGATCCGTTCCGAAAGTAGCGTCACCTGCAACTCATGTTGTGCCCGGACTTCTAGTCAGGTAAACGCGTGCCGAACGATCATGCGGCGGGAAGCTGCCCTTGTCTATGGTCGCGGGAACGCACGACGGGCGCCCGCCGCCCAGCCCGAGGAGTCGCTCGCTGGGGTTGCGTCGTAGGGCATTCCCCTACTAATCAACAGGCGGATCTGCACAGATATGCCTCTTGGTAGGTCGTACTCTCCTTGACCAATGAGCATCCGTTCTATGGTACTCGCGCTTTTGCGTGTGCCTCTCGCGTGGAAGATCGCCGGCGCCAACGCGTTACTCACGATCGCGTTGGCGACCGCGTTTTTTGCCTTCCCGGCCGCGCAATCGGGCGGTGCGCTCTTCCCAGTCATGATCGGGGTAGCGCTCTTGGCGGCTGGCGTTGTCAACGTCACGCTGATCGCCGTAGCGCTGCGTCCGGTTCAGGACTTGGAGCGCGCTGCCGAGCTCGTCTGGGCTGGGGCCACCGAAGAACGCGTCCCTGCCAGCCCAGTTGCCGATCGCGATCTCCGGCGAGTGGCGCGCACGGTCAACGCCCTGCTGGAAAAGCTGTCAGCCGACCGCACCCGCCTCAAAACGCTCACAGAAAAACTGATCAACGCCCGCTCCTGGGAGCGTGCTGCGATTGCTCAGGAGCTTACTGAGAATGTCGCGCAGACCGCGGCGGCTCTGGCGCTGGAATGCGAAGCGCTCAAGTCGCGCGTCAGCGATTCCTACGTCCGCGACCGTATGAACCACATGGGACGCGCATTATCGAGCGTGGTCGAAGAGATACGCCGCATCGTTCGCGATGTGCATCCGCGGCATATCGACGATCTCGGACTCGAGGTCGCTATCCGCTCACTCGTCCGCGAAACCTCAACCGACCAGTCCCTCGACGTGAA
>JBFMFA010000697.1:0-2636 GCA_040753195.1 Gemmatimonadota bacterium
AACGCCCGCGACGCGGCCGTACTCCGCGTTCGCGGCCAATCCTGGAAAGGAACATCCGATGAGTGAACACAGCTTGCAGGTCAACGTGGGTACCGTGGACGGGGCAGTCCCGGCGCCGTCTCAGGAAGCGATCGACTCGTGGTTCGCCACGTTCGGCGGCGTCATCCTCGGCGCGGTCCTCGCGATTGGGTCGGCGATTGCCGGGGCCGCGATCTTGACGATCGCTCGCCCGCAGCCGGCGGAGTAGAACGCAGCAGTACGAACCCGTGATGGCAGGGCGCTTCGATGCGCCTTGCCATCTCCGGTCGCCCGATGAAACTTGCCGACTGCCGTGACTCCCCGTAGGTCTCACCTGGGCAATGATTGAGATTGGACGGGCGTCAGCGAGCCAAGTCATCGCGGCGTATCGCCACGACTTTGCGGTACGCCGCACTGGTACACCATGGCCCGAGTCGCCGGGCGTGCCACCGGCCATGCTGCCGCTGGCTCGCCTCGTTGCGCTTCACAACGCGCATCGGCCCGTCTTCTGGCCGCTCGAAGCCGTGTGGAGTCTTTACGAAGTCACCGCCGACGAACTGATGGCGGTCCGTTCGATGTGGGGCGATCCTCCGTACGGATGGACGATCCGCGAGCTTATCGACCACACGACGAGCGGCGCATGGCATCCGCCCGCAGAGAACGAGGCCAACTTGCAGGACCTTGAACTCCTCGCGCGACGCGGAACGCTACCGCATGGCCAGTACGTCGCAGTTGACGCGAAAGCACAGCGCACGATGGGAATGCCAGTGCCGGGAACTAGCAATCCTCTGTGCCTCGTCGACGGGCACCATCGCCTGGTCGCGCTTGCACGTGCGGGCGCGCTTCCGCAAACGTGCCAACTCTTCGTCGGGCGCCACCCGGTTGCGATCGGTACGGCGGTTCTGAACGGAAAGCACTGAGCCGCTACTTGCGGCCGCGCAGGTACGGAAGCTTGGTCCGCCACTCCGGACCGTTCCGGGTCAGGTAGCGCTGAAGGTGGCCGCCGACGTTGTGAGGGTGGGGCGACGACCGCGCTACCTCACCTATCGGGTTCTCGCTCGGGATCGGGGGAGCGATGCGGGCATTTCCTCCGGTTCGTGGACCGAGACTGAGGCCGAAGCGCGCGAGGATTCGTTGGGTGACATGCTCGGCTCCTGCCCACAGCACCGCCTCGCCCAATGTCCAAGCCAACCTTTTCGCCCATGCTGGGATGCGTGCGGTCGGCGGCGGAAGCGGAACGGTCGGCACTCGGGACACCGGAGGTATCGCGACGGGTGCGGCGATCGTCGGCGGCGCTGCGGTGTGGTGCGGCTCGGCGGCTGGTTGTTCGCTGACCTCAACCACGCGCGTCGCCCCCAGGCGCGTTGGCACTTCCACCTTGGTGAATTGGTGCCAATCGACGACGGGCGCGGCGGCCAACATCTCGGCGGCTTTCTGTTTCAGAGTCGCCACGAGCGGCGCGAAGTCGCGTCCCAGTGTCGGTGTGGGTGGTCGTTCCGCTTCCGGCAACTCGGACGGCAGTTTTCCGGTGCGGAGATAGTGCAAGATGTCTTCCTTCACGCGAAGTCGCTGTGGGGGCGTGAAGCTACTGGGAACCGGACGCCTCCCGGGGAACTGTGCGCACACAGCTTCAAAGTTCTTCCGCTGCGTCGGCGTCAGTTTTTCCGGATGCAGTAACACTCCCGTGACATCGACCATGGTGATCCCGCGGCGCGCGCACTTCGCGAAACTCTCGATGAGGTAGCGCGGGTTGCCGGATTTGCAGTCAGGTCCGGGGATGCACTTGAAATGCCGTCCGTTTCGGCTCCGGACGATGTGGAGCAAGTCGGCTTGCGATCTCGAATCGGGATTCACGATGGTCAGCACCACGTGGGGCGCCTGCTTCGTGGTGTTGTACTCCCAAGCCGTGATCCACTCGTCGACCAGGCCGCCCCAGTTGCCGAGGCTGTGCGGCTCATCCGCCAACGTGCGAACCGTTGTCAGCAGCGACTGCGGCTCGTTGACGAAACGCGTGAGCGTTTCCTCGGAGAGTGGGCCGGTTTGATGCTTGCGGATCGCGCGGCGGACCGCTGCGCGCATCTCGGGAGGAATCACGTACGCCCGCGAGAATGCGCGCACGAATTGATCGCGGAGCGCATCGAAGGCGGGATCAACCGGGGGCACGGCGCCGTGTACCTACGGTCACAGTGGGCGTGCAAGCGGAATTTCATCATCGCAGAACACCATTGCTCAGGCGTCGGACTCTCTTGACAGTGCGAACTTGGAGGCGTAGCCGTACCTCACGCTTCGGCAACCGTGCGCCGAAGCGCTACGATTCGCGTCGGACCAGTCATCGTCCCAGGTAATCGGCCGCTAGCAGTAGCACGGGAAATCATCACCAGCGGTATTGGCGGCACTGGCAGTACTCAACCGAGTACGGTGAGGGACGATGACGCGCGCATCCAAGACGCCCACTAGGGCAGCTTCGCGTTCCGCTAGGGACGCTTCACACGACGCACCGATCGCCGTCTCGATCGCTGTGCCGATGACCGAAGCGGAGCGCCTAGCACTGAAGCATCGGGCGATCGACGAACGCACGACGCTCGGCCTCATCGTCCGCGCTGCACTCGGGCTGCCGG
>JBFMFA010000698.1:0-2624 GCA_040753195.1 Gemmatimonadota bacterium
GCCGTTCGTGATCCACAGCTTCTCACCGTTGATGATGTAGTGCGACCCGTCTTCGCTGGGCGTCGCGACCGTCGACATGTTCGCCGGATCGCTGCCGGCGTTCGTCTCCGTCAACGCAAACGCCGAGATCGCTCCCGCAGCGAGACGCGGAAAGAACTTCTTCTTCTGCTCTTCGGTGCCGAAGAGCTTGAGCGGTTGCGGCACACCGATCGACTGCGACGCGGATAGCAGCGCGACGAGGTTGCCGTCTTTCGACGTCACGAGCTCCATCGCCCGGATGTATGTCATCTGCGAGAGTCCCAGCCCGCCATATTCGCGCGGGATCTTGATCCCGAACGCGCCCATGTCACGCAGCTCCTGCACGTACTCCTCGGGAATCTCCCCGCTGCGATCGACTTCTTCGGTGGGAAAGCGCTCGACGAATGCCTTCAGCTTCTCGAGGAACGGCCTCGCTCGCGCGGCTTCCTCAGGGTCGAAGACTTCCGGATGAGGATGGATCAGCTCGAGGCGGAAGCGGCCGAGGAATAACTCGCGTACAAAGCTCGGATATTCCCACTCCGTCTCTCGCGCCGCTTCGGCGACGTCGCGCGCTTCTACTTCGGAGGCGAGCGTGGACTTTTGAGCAGTCATGTCAGCACCCTGGCTACCTAGTCTTACCCCGCAACAGGAGAAGGCGCCACGTCAGCGCTGCGCCTCTCTGTCACACCCCGGCGCAATGCGAGGATCATTCCCACAAGCGCGATCACACCGAACGCGGCCCATTGAATGGCATAGCTGAAGTGCGATCCCTCCGTCAGCGGCGGCGGAGCAAGACGCGCTGGCGCCATCGGCGAGACGGGGCTCGTCACAACAAGTACGTATGGGAACAGTATCGTCGACCCGCCGAGCCGCTGCGTCAGGGAATCCTCCACGAGGCGTCGCACAAGTTGCGGACGATCTGCCATGCTGACGTTCCCGCGTGGCTCCACGAACGTGTCAGTGAAGCCTTCTACTGACAGCGTATCCGCTTCACGCCAACGCTCGAAGTCGAAGCTCATCCCGTCAGGCGCATAGACCCAACCGCGGTTCACGAGAAGCGTCCGCCCATCGCTCAGCATGGCCGGCGTTAGGATGTAGACGCCCGGCGATCCGTCGCGCGAACGCAACGCCAGAGCGAATTCACGCGCATAGTCCAGCCGCGCAAGCAGCGAAACCCGGCGATAATGCCCCTCGGCGGTGTCGCTCGGCACGGATTCAATCGCGGTGGGAGGCTCGGCGAGGCGAGAGGCGATGTATGCATTCCGCGCCTTGCGCTGCGCGCGACGATCGACCTGCCATTTGCTCAACCGAAAGCAGCCTAACGCGAGCGCCAGGGCGATAACGGCGAGAACGACATAGCGCGGACGCATTGCTGTCGTCTAAAGCAGGGTAAGCTGCTCGCCCATCTGCGTTGGCTCCACCACGCGCAGGCCGAGTTTGCGCTGCAACTGGCGCGCTGTCTCCGGCGCATGACCGGAGAAGTGGTTGTTGACGTACGTGTAGACCGACTGCGTTTTGGCGCTGAGTTGCTGCAGCGCGGCGAACCAGGCATCGATCTCGCGCGATCGGTCGACCTGGATGCGCGAGTAGTCGACGATATCGCGATTGGGGCCCAGCAGGCGGATGTACGCGAAGTCCGCGGTGGGACGTTCGGCGAGCGCGAGCATCGTCTTTCGCGGAATCCAGCGCGCATCCGTCAGCACGAGCGCGACACCATGGTCGGCCAGCACGGCGATCACGCCGTCGTGGATCCACCCACGGTGCCGGAATTCCACGGCGAAGCGCAAATCGCGCGGGAGATGGCGAAAGAACGCGGCCAGCGCGGGAAGCTCGTTAGGCGCGAAGTCCGGACCTAACTGAATGAGGATCGGACCGAGCTGCCGACCGAGTTCCCGCGCGCTGTCGCTGAACTCAGCCAGGACGTCCGTCGCGTGCCGAAAGCGGCGCTCGTGCGTGATTTCCTGCGGCAGCTTCAGCGAAAACACGAAGTCCGGATGCACGCGATCTGCCCAACCACGCACGGTTTTGACAGGAGGGACTGCGTAGAAGGTCGAATCGACTTCGACAGTGTCGAATGCGCGCGCGTACACTGACAGGAAGTCGGCAGCCCGAGTCCCCACAGGATAAAAGGGGCCAACCCAAGCGTCGTAGTTCCAGCCCATGCAGCCGATGCGGGTGCGGTCCGCCATGAGCGGGAATCTGGGGGAAATGCATGCGCCGCAACACCTTCACCGAGCTCTTGCATTACTGATAGCAAGATGATATCATATCGCTATCAATCACACGACGGGATCCAATGCTCAAAGAAAAACCGTATGGCGCGGCGAATGGGTACGTCGCGCTTTTGATGTTCTTCGTCGTGCTGGGCGTGGCGATCTGGCAGTTGCTCATGATGGCGCAAGCAGAAAACGTGGCGCTGGTCGTTATCTGGAGCGTCGTGTTGGTGCTCGCGGCCTTGGGCTTCGCCGGGCTCTTCACGGTGCAGCCTAACGAGGCGAAGGCGCTCGTTCTCTTCGGTGCGTACCGAGGTTCGGTGCGCAAGGAGGGGTTTTGGTGGGCGAACCCGTTCGTCGTGAAGCGCCGCGTTTCACTGCGGGCGCGGAACT
>JBFMFA010000699.1:0-2623 GCA_040753195.1 Gemmatimonadota bacterium
ACAGACCGCAACCCTTTCGCTTGGTGGAAGCACCGAGTTTGTGATCGGCGATCTCTCGCCGACGAATGTGCAGTTTACCGATGTGCGTAGCGGGACCATCGATTTCTTCGGATCGCGTGAATCCGCCACAACCGGTGTGCCTAACAAGTTGTTCGACATGCGCAGTCTCAACCCGGCCGACGGGTCAACACTTCCGTTCGTCGTGGACTTCAACAGCGCGAGCGCGTATGACCCCGCGTCGGCGCAACTAACGATCGGCAACGCGCTGGGCGACGACATCTCGAGCATCGCCGCGTTCTACACCGCCAACGGCGAAGCCGGACTCCTTGGAGGCGCTGCGGCACCATCGACAGCCACCACCCGAACTTGGTACGGCGTGCCGACAGCAAAGCTGCAAACAGGCGATGTGCATGCCAGCATCCTGTTTGCGGCACCAGCGTCGAGCACGAGCGGTGAAATGCGGCTGCTGTTTTCTTTCACTAGCACGGTGCAGAACCTGTCGCTGGTGTTGGGCAGCCGTTTGCCAACGCCCGTTGTGACATCGGTCGGGCTACCCACCTACCCGCGCCTGCGCGTGCAAGGAACGTTGCCGGTCGAATACAACGATCTTGTGTTCGTCGACTTCGGTCCGTCGGGTGGCGGAAACGAGATATCGCTTATGGCGACGGGGGCATACCTCGCCGCCGTGGGGAGTGCCGCGAGCTACGACCTCTCCATTCCCGACCTAACGGCGATCAGTGGGTTCCCAATCGCTTCAGCGCTACCGACGGGGGAGATCGAGGCCACTGTCAACGCGAACGGCTGGACGGGGAGTGGAATCACCGAGCCAGTGCCCGCGAATGGGAGCATCTTTCAGGGAGCCGTGAAAACAGTGAAGATCACGCCGTAGGCGCTCCACACACCTACGCGTCTCGCTAGCCAGTCCGCATCGCGGACTGGCTAGCTTGCACGTAACGCCCGCAACTATTGCAGCGACGGGGAACGTGCGGGGTAATAGCAGCGTAGGTTTACGCCTCTCAAATCTGGTGTCTCCGAGTAGGTCATAACGTGCCGAGCAAATCCCTCGTGTTGGCTGCCGTTATCGTTGCGGTCGCTGGCTGCAAGTCCTCTCTGATTGGTTTTGGTCCCACCCCCACCGAAGCGGTGCGCAACGCGGGTGACGGCCTCATGGCGCATGCGCTGCGATTCGACGACGTGGTGCGCGACACCAAGTCGGCGACCGCGCGCGCACAGATGAGCCGGTACGCGCTCACGCCGTCGCGCATCTTCAACGATACCACGGTGTGGACCGCGATGAACGAGCGCGATTCCTCGCGCCTGATCACCATCGACGGCGCGTACGACGCGCTTCGCGGGGGGTACACATTTCGCGCAAACCCCGTCGCGCGCGTTCCTGCAGCGTTAGGCGAGTCGCGCCACCTCATACGGCTGGATATGCAGCCGGACGGGGCGTACGCCTGGGGTACCTCTGTCGATCAGGCGATCGGCAAACTGCCGGCTTCCTTCGCCGGCCGGGCTCTTACGGCCCTGCTCGCGTCGGCCGAAGCGCACTCGGCGCGCAACCTCGCCAGCGAATCCCGGGCAGCGTACCCACGAACGGCACGCGCGTTAGGCCGGCTCTTTTCGCTCGATTCGGCGCACAGCGAGTCGTCGGAGGACGGGTCGGCGACCACCTCGCTCGCCATCCGCTGGCATGCGGCTCGGTTGAGCGCCGGGATGCCGCACTTCGCCGGCTTCGTCGCCAAATACATTGAGCCGGCGACGTACGCCATCGCCCTCAGCGACCGCAAAGGACAGACGTATATGCAAATCCGCGGCGACAAGGGCGTCCTGTTCGTTAGGTGGCGTTCGCGCGACGGCCACCTTCTTCCGCTCGATGGCCGCGCGAACAGCCCCATGCCGGATACCCTGCGCATCCGCATGGACTTCAACACAAAGTACAAAATGTTTCGGGTTGGGTTCTCCGAGATGTTGGGCGACTTCATCATTCAGCGGAGCAGCTCGAGCATCGGCTGGATGATGCATTTCCGCGATGAGCCCGAATGGAATCTCCCGCTATTTACCGAAACGCTGATCCGCTCGCCGCTGCGTCGACCCTTCCAGGGGCGTGGATCGGAGCTGTATCTCGGAGTGCACGAAGGCGGCGCGCAGACATTGCTCGTTAGGCGTACGCGCACCGAGGTCAAGGAAAGCGCCATCCTGCGCTGGTTGAATGGCCTCGGCGCCACGGCCATGGGCGACTACCAGGGGAAAGCCGAAGCCGAGCAAAATCGCTTCCTGTCCGACGCGTTCACCGCGCTGCGCGTCGATAGCGAAGACCTCATGCGCTAGTCCCAAAACAAAAACGTCGCTGACTCATTCGTCAGCGACGTCTTTGTTGTTTGTGCGGTGTTTACCTCAGAGACTGACCACGCACGCCGTCATTGGAACTCTACGTCCTACCGAACGGCGGCGGGTCGATCATCCCGGAGGCATACATCCGCACGCATCTATGGAGCTGAGGGGAATCGAACCCCTGACCTCTGCAGTGCGATTGCAGCGCTCTCCCAGCTGAGCTACAGCCCCGAACAAGCAATTCCGAGGCCGCTCGAGCTTGATACACCCCGGTCGCACCCCGGATTCA
>JBFMFA010000700.1:0-2610 GCA_040753195.1 Gemmatimonadota bacterium
TTAGGCGACCGAGCTTCATGGCCGAATCGAGGTTGGCTCTGGCGAGCGCCGGTCGTCCGAGGCGCACGAGATACGTGGCGGCCCACTGCAACGCCGAGCCCAGCGACGCGAGGTCGCCGGACGCCGTGGCCAGACGTGAGACGGTTTCGTACTGCACGCGCATGGAGTCCGTCTCGCCGGTGTTGATGAAACTGACCATGAGGGCGAGACGACAGCGCGCCTCTGTCCGCACGAACCCGGCGCGGTTCGCCTGTGCAGATGCTCGGTTGAGGAGTTCGCGCGCCCGTCGGTGCTCGCCGATGCTGTGCAACAGGCCGCCCTGGCGACACATCCGCGCAAGAGGCATGTGCGGCTCGCGATCGCCACCTAACGAGGCCGCGGAGTCCAATAGCGCCGTGACTGCCGCCGGCCGTGAGGTCGCGCTCGCTCGACTGAGCAGTACGTCAACCACCGTCAGCGTGTCCTGCGCCGACCAGGCCTCGCGCGCGGCACGTTCAAGCCACGGAAGGGCCGCCGCCGGATATCCTCTGGCGAGTTGAATGCGCGCCAGCTCAAAGGCCGCGCGACGGGCAACCGCGTCGCCTAACGCTTCGCGTCGCAGTGCCGTGAAGGTACGCTCAGCCTCCGCGAATCGGTATCGATGAGCGGCGATCGCCCCCGACGTGAGGCGTCGAATCCGTGCCGCTCCGCCAGGGACGCTCGACGTTTGCCAGACGCTGACGGCGCTGTCGAGCTTCCCGCGGTCGACGGCGTAGTCGAGCGCCCGCCCCACTTCTCGCGCGGTCGGCGCGGACGCCTGCAGCAGCACCAGCGCGATTCCCACCGTGCCGGACATGACGGCCAATCTGACGGTCGACTCGAGACGCGCAATGGCGTGACCCGAGCAGGCACAACACGCCGTGAGACGATCGCGTGCTTGGCGACGTGTCACCTCCAGTAGGCGCGTCTGCCAGGATTCCATGGAGGAGACCATGCGCAGCTTGACCAAGTCGTTGTGGAGATACGCGATTGTACTGGCCTTCATACCGTCGTTTGCTGCGTGCGACCTGTGCTTTTTTGATCCGAACTCGGCAGCGTGCAAGGGCACACCGACCGTTAGCTCAGGTGGTGCGGCACCGTCGCGATACCTCCAGCTCGATCCCGATACGGTGTGGCTGGTGCGCCAAGGAATGTCGGTGCACACGCGCATCTCGGTGGTCACTACTGCCACCGACGCAAACACCTACGTGCTGACGATGTCCAGACTCCCGGCTGGCCTATTCGCCTCGTTCGGCAGCACATCCGTGAACCGCACAGGGTCAGCGCAAGTGCAGTTGGGGATGTTTTCCACCTATCAGGGGACGGATCGCATCGACTTTTTCGGCGACGCGCCGAACCGGCAGATCCGCGGGGCACTCATCGTCACAACCGTGAAGCCGTTCACGTTAGGCTATACCGGACCAGCCGTGAGCATCGAGGCCGGCACGTCAGGAATCGTCCCCTTCACGATCAATCGTGCGGCCAACTTCACCGGGGACGTGTTGTTAGGCAGCGGGGGTGGCGCGCCGGGAATGGGAGGGTCGATGGCCCCATCACTCCCAACGTCGGGATCGAGCGGCACGCTGACCGTCACTGTGCCGGCAAGCGTCGCGCCGGGCACCTACCACGTCGTTGTCAGCGGCGTGTACAAGAGCTTCTTCGATACACTGGCAATCCCGGTCACCGTAACGCCGGCCCCGCCGACCCCTGATTTTTCATTGAGTCTTGCGAACACCTCGTTCAGGATCGTACGCAGCGGGGGCGCCAGCCCGGTGCTCAGCATCACGCGCAACGCCCCGCAGGTAGGTGCCATTCAAATGACCGCCGAGAATGTGCCTAACGGGCTGCTGGTGGTCTTCTCGTCGAACCCAGTCACCGCCGCCGTTGTCGGCGTG
Source organism: Gemmatimonadota bacterium (assembly GCA_040753195.1). GTDB lineage: Bacteria > Gemmatimonadota > Gemmatimonadetes > Gemmatimonadales > Gemmatimonadaceae > DASYRX01. Next base: position 1,914 of record JBFMFA010000700.1, read on the forward strand.
GGCATTACCGCGTTGACCGGTTCCACGCCCGGCCTGTATACCTTTGCGCTCGCTGGCACATGGAACAACATCACGCGTCGAGTCGTGGTCAGCGTCGAGGTCATCGACCCTGACTTTTCGATGTCGCTCAGCGCGCCGACGTTGAACGCCATCATCGGTGGCGGCGCATCGTCAACGCTGAACTTTACGCGGCCCGATCCCCAAGTCGACGGGATTCGGCTGACGACGCAGAATGTCCCTCCCGGTGTCGTCGTTACGTTTTCGGCCAATCCGGCGCGTGGTGCGGTGAGTGGAGTAGGCATCACCGCTACGCATCTGAGCGTTGCGGGATCGTACCTGTTCCAAATCGTCGGTGAAGCGTTAAATGCCGCCGGCACCGCGCTCGGAGTGACCCGATCGGTAATGGTGAGCTTGACGATTCAAGCTCCAGCAGTGGCGGATTTTCAAATCGTTCCGCCAGCCGGCCCTAATATCGTTAGGCAAGGAGGTCCCACGACGCAGTTCTCGATCAACATCGCCCGTCACGCATCCTTCAACAATGTGCCGATTGCGCTGACGGCGAACGGCATCGCCACGCATGAGGGCTTAATGACAATAAGTCCCAATCCTGCAACCGGTCACAGCTCGATCTCGATCTATGTGAATCCCACGGTATCCACCGGGACCAGGAACATTACGATCACCGGAACGGCAAACG
>JBFMFA010000701.1:0-2608 GCA_040753195.1 Gemmatimonadota bacterium
GACCGGCGGTCGACGACGAGGTCCCTAACGATTCGAAACGGCTTGGCGCGCCACGGCTCGATCGTAATCTCCTGGCCGTCGCGAAAGTTGCGCATGTACAGCTGGCACGCCGTTGTCCCTCGCAACGGCCCGTGTGCCACGCCGTCGATCATGAGCGAACACGTGCCGCAGATCCCCTCGCGGCAGTCACTGTCGAAGGCGACGGGCTCCGCGCCTGCGGTGATGAGCTGCTCGTTCAGCACGTCGAGCATCTCCAGGAACGAGAGCGTTGGCGCGATATCGTGGACTTCGTACGTTGCGAACTTCCCCTCGTCGTCGGCCCGCTTCTGCCGCCAGATATGCAGCGTGAAGTTCATTTGTAGCTCCGCGTCGCCAATTGCACGTTCTCGAACTTGAGCGGCTCGACGTGCATCTCGGGCGCGGCACCGATGCCCTTGAACTCCCACGCGGTGACGTGGCAGAACTTGTCATCGTCTCGCAGCGCTTCGCCATCGGGTGTTTGATACTCTTCGCGGAAGTGCGCGCCACAGGACTCTTCACGCGCGAGCGCGTCGCGGCACATGACGTCAGCGAACTCCAGAAGATCGGCTACGCGCAGCGCTCGTTCCAGCGCCATATTGTACTCCTCGTTTTCGCCCGGGACCCGCGCTTCGCGCCAGAAGCGCTCGCGCAACTCGGCGATTCGTTCGATGCCTCTCGTTAGGTCGTGGGCGTTGCGGGACATGCCGCAGTGGTTCCACATGATGCGGCCGAGTTCCTGATGCAGCGATTCGACGCTGCGTTTTCCGTTGGCGCTCAGGAGCCGCTGAACTCGCGTCGCGACATCGCGTTCTGCCTGCTCGAACGCGGCGTGGTTCGAGCCGATAGGCGCCCGTTTCGTGGCGGCGAAATAGTGTCCGATCGTTTGTGGGAGGATGAAATATCCGTCGACGAGACCTTGCAGGAGCGCGTTGGCGCCTAACCGGTTCGCCCCGTGATCGGAGAAGTTCGCCTCGCCTAACACAAACAGGCCGGGGACGTTGCTCATGAGCTGGTAGTCGACCCAGAGACCGCCCATGGTGAAGTGCGCCGCGGGAAAGATGCGCATCGGAACCTTCGCCGGATTGTCGCCCGTGATCTTCTCATACATCTCGAAGAGGTTGCCGTAGCGCTCACGGATGACGCTCTCACCCAAACGCCGGATCGAATCGGCGAGGTCGAGATAAACGCCCAGGCCGCCAGGCCCGACACCGAGTCCTTCGTCGCAAACGCGTTTGGCGGCCCGCGAGGCCAGATCGCGCGGCGAGAGGTTTCCGAACGAGGGGTACAGACGCTCGAGGTAATAGTCGCGCTCGGCTTCCGGTATCTCGTTAGGTGCTCGCGTATCGCCTCTTTTCTTCGGGACCCAGACGCGGCCATCGTTGCGGAGGGACTCCGACATCAGTGTCAGCTTCGACTGATGTTCGCCGGCGACCGGAATACACGTGGGATGGAACTGCGTGAAACACGGGTTCGCGAAGAATGCGCCGCGTTTATACGCACGATACGTGGCGGTAACGTTGCCTCCGAGACCATTTGTGGAGAGGTAGAAGACGTTGCTGTACCCACCTGTCGCGAGGACCACGGCGTCGCCCACCCAGCGCTGCAGCTTCCCTGTGACGAGGTGACGTGTGATGAGACCACGCGCCTGCCCGTCGACGAGCACGATGTCCTGCATCTCGATGCGCGTGTGCATGCGCACGGTGCCGAGGTCGATTTGGCGGCACAGCGCCTGGTAGCAGCCTAACAAGAGTTGCTGGCCCGTCTGACCACGCGCATAGAACGTGCGCGAGACCTGCACACCGCCGAAGGAGCGTCCGTCGAGCTGCCCGCCATACTCGCGCGCAAAGGGAACGCCTTGTGCCACACACTGGTCGATCACATTGCCGCTGATCTCGGCGAGGCGATACACGCTGGCTTCGCGCGCGCGGAAGTCGCCCCCTTTGATCGTGTCGTAGAAAAAGCGGAAGACGCTGTCGCCATCGTTGCGATAGTTTTTTGCGGCGTTGATGCCGCCCTGGGCGGCCACGCTATGCGCACGACGCGGGCTGTCCTGGAAGCAGAAACAGTCGACCTCATACCCTAGCTCACCGAGCGTGGCGGCGGCGGAGCCGCCGGCGAGTCCGGAGCCGACGACGAGGATGCGGTATTTGCGCCTGTTAGGCGGACTGACGAGCTTCGATTCGTAGCGGAAGCGCTCCCATTTGTCGGCGAGCGGCCCTGATGGAACGCGGGGATTTAGTATCATCGTTAGGTGCCGGGGAGTGCGACGCGCCCGGCCAGGATCAAGATCGGGATGGAACAGTTACCGATCACCAGCAATGCGATCAACAAGAGCGACCCGACTCGAATGAGTGTCTGATAGCTCTCGTGGCGTAGCCCAAACGTCTGGAAGGCGCTGGAGAGTCCGTGCCACAGGTGCAGGCCGATCAAGAGCATCGCGACGACATAGCTCCCTGAAATCCAGGGATTCTGGAAGCTGCGCACGACGGACGAATAGACGTCGAGTCTTTGCTGCGCGTCGAAAAGCCGCGTGTTCTGCGCGTCGATCACACCAAACGTGAAGTGCAACAGGTGGTAGACGACGAAT
>JBFMFA010000702.1:0-2605 GCA_040753195.1 Gemmatimonadota bacterium
GCACCACGACCCGCACATTGCACACAGGCAAAGGGACCCCAAACGCGGCGCCGCGTCCCATGTATTCGCGCCGCTCCGAATGACGCTGAGCCCAATTGTAGAGCGGGCCTTCACCGAGGATCTCGCTGACGGCGCCGGCGCAGGGGTCCACGACGACAGCCCGCGCCGACCCTCGTAGTATGCGAACGTAACCTTCGGGAACAGGGAGGATCACCGCACCGCGCGGTGCACCGTCACGGGTTCGCGCTTCCCACGCAGGGTCAAAGGTTCGTGCGGCGTTAGGCCGTGCTGCTTGGTGAGCGCCGCGCGCATCGAATCGGATATGAGGACTTCGCCGCCGTCCGCCCAATCACAAATGCGTCGCGCCGTATTCACGACATCCCCAATGACGGTGTACTCGAGACGCCGGTCGGAACCAATATGACCTGCGAATGCCTCGCCGAAATTGATCCCGATACCGACGGATAACTCGGGACGACCTTCCGCGCGCCAGCGCGCGTTCAGTTGGGCAACCGCCGTAACCATGCTGAGCGCAGCATCGAGGGCGCGATCGGCATCGTCCGGTGAGCTGATCGGCGCCCCCCACTGCGCCATGACGGCATCGCCAATGAACTTGTCGAGCGTTCCGCCATGCGTAAAAACGCAGTCGACCATCTCCGTAAAAAACTCGGAGAGAATGTAGGCCGTCTCGTCAGGCGCGAGGCGCGCGGCGAGCGGCGTGAAGTTACGCACATCAGCAAAAAGCACGGCGACGTTTTTGCGTTCGCCTCCGGGGCGAACTTCGTCGCGCGTGGCGGCGATCCGTGCGGCGAGCGACGGTGCAAAGAAGCGTTCGAAGTTGGAGCGAATGAGCGCTTCCTCGCGACTCCGCTCCGCGAAACGCAGGTTGTCGATCGCGACCGCACCAATCCCGGCAAACGCGACCAGGAAATCGAGATCCTCGTTCGTGACGCGGCTCATCGTGGCCGGACTGTCCACATAGAGCACGCCTAACACGCGCGCCTCGCTTCCCATGAGCGGGACACACGCTGCTGAGCGCGACAGGCCGGCATGGCCCGTCGCGTTCCCTCCCGCCACGTTGTCGGAGAGCACGGCAACGCGCTCTTCCATCGTGCCACGCGCCAGCGCGACTGGCAACCCGCCGCTGATCGGGGATCCGTCGCGGTGCGAACCGTACGCCAGCTGCAAGTCATCGTGATCGTCCGAGAGCAGCACGGCCGCCCGTTCAACGTCGACGAGCCTGAAAATAAACTCGACGATCTTCTTGAGGAGCGTCTGGCGATCCGTCGGTCTCGTTAGGGCTTTCGAGACCTCCAACAGAAGCATGAGCCGCAGCCGGTCGCGCTCGTACTGCGGCAGGAGCGGCGCGGTCTCTCCGATCGCGCGCTGCGCCCCACTGGCGCGCAGGGCGCGTTCGAGGGCCTGATCAGCGTCCGGCACCGGGACCTGCCGGATGATCGTCGTGCCCGCGCGCGCGGCGCGCCGAATCCCCGCAGCCGACGCATCGTCCACCAGCACCGGACTCAGCTCACGGAGCTCGAACAGTACCCGTCCAAAGACGATGCGATCGCCAGGCGTTAGGCGCATCGTCTGATCGCGCGGAATGCCGATGCCGTTGACGAACGTTCCGTTGCTCGAGCCCAGATCGCGCAGCGACACGCTTTCACTTTCGACCTGCAACTCCGCGTGACGACGGGAGACGGTAGGATCCAAAACAGGCAGGTCGCTGCTCAGCGCGCGACCGAGCACAAGCGGAACACCCGGGCGCAACTCAAAGGACAAGTCCCCGTCGGCGCTGACCATCCGGTAAGGCATAGGGCGGGGAATATGTCCCGCTTGCGCGGGATAGCCTAGCCTCGACGAGCCGCACGGACGCGGCCGATCGCTGTAAGCATCGCGCGCATTTTGTTTTCCGTCTCATCCCATTCACGCTCGGGTACGGAGTCCGCCACGATCCCGGCACCTGCGTTCACAGAGACTTCGCCGTTCGCGATGACACACGTGCGGATCGTGATGGCGAGATCCATCGAGCGGCCGTCAGCGGCGATATAGCCGACCGCGCCGGCATACGCCCCGCGCCGCTCAGGTTCCAGCTCGTCGATGATTTCCATCGCGCGAACCTTTGGAGCCCCGGTCATGGTACCGGCCGGAAACGTGGCACGCAGCGCGTCGATCGCGCGGGTCCCGTGCGCCAGCCGACCTTCCACGTCGCTCACCAGATGCAGCACGTGCGAGTAGCGCTCCACGCGCATGAAGTCCGTGACGGCGACCGTTCCGAACCGAGACACGCGACCGACGTCGTTACGGCCGAGGTCGACAAGCATGACGTGCTCGGCGCGCTCCTTTTCGTCGCTCAGGAGGTCGCTTGCCAAGCGCTCGTCGTCCGCGGGGGTCTGACCCCTCGGGCGTGTGCCGGCAATGGGTCTCACGGTGATGCTGTCGTCCGCGACACGCACCAGCAGCTCGGGCGAGCTGCCGACGATCTCCATGCCGTCCAAATCGAGAAAGTACATGTACGGCGATGGGTTCAGCGCCCGCAGCGCGCGATACAGGCTGAGCGAATCAAAATCGTGCGGAACGACGGTGCGTCGCGCGAGCAGTGCCT
>JBFMFA010000703.1:0-2603 GCA_040753195.1 Gemmatimonadota bacterium
TGAACCCAACCTCGCCGTCCCCGCTGTGCAATTCGACGCCGACACACTTGCGCGGGGAGGAACGACGAAAAGCTTCTACCTCTCGGTCGGCATCGCGCCGCGAGCGGCGGCAACTTCCTCCGAGGACTTACGGAGCTTTCGTTCCCTTGGTGGGCAGCAGCTCTTCCAAGGCGAGTCGCGTCTTCACTGGCACTTGCGACTCGTCGAAATAGCTCAGCACAACAGCGAGGGCGTCGGACACCTGAGTGATGTTGAGATAGCGCAGCAGGTAGCGCACATCTTCCAGGTCATGAAACTCTTCGCCGAGTCGCAGCGCCATGCACTTCATGGCCAGCAAGTACGTGGGCTGGGCGACGTAAACCTGTAAATGCGAGCGCTCGATATAGCGGTCGAAGGACCCTCGCGGACTGAGCCACGCTTTCACCGCGTCGTTCAGCCATGTTTCGGGAACTCCGGCCCTGTGAGCAACGCGAGCTGCCGCCTCGCGCACGAGTTTGGCGGGTTTGAACCATGCGTCGACATCTCGCGTCGACGGACGGGCGTCAAACGTTAGGCACATAACGGCTCCACCGACCAAATACACCTCGCCCTGCGTGTCTGTGCGGGCGAGTTCCGCGTTGAGCAAGTCGAACAACGTAAGGATCTCATCCTTGCTGAGGTGCAGTGCGGGCATCGTTCAAACTCTCGCACCTAGCGAGGAATCGACAAAGATGTTGCGTCGCTTGAACGGAACCGGCGCCGCGCGCATAAGGTGCATGCGGAGGCTGATCAGCGGAGTGGCAAAATGAGGGTGATCGAGCGGAGCAACGTCGCGCAGCCACGCTGGCGGTGTGATGTGCTTGAGTTCCGCGGCCTGCTCCACCATCGCCGCGACATAGTTCTGGAGAAAGGGCGATAGCGAGCTGACATCCGCAGACGCGATGGCCTCGCTCAAAGTCCCGGCTGGCGAGCCGCTGAGAAGCTCATTCAGCTCGGCGAGCGCGTATTTCCGCTGCGATTCGACCTGCAGTTGGCGCAGTATATCGGCGAACCGGCTCACTTCACTTGGGAGCACGCGCGATAGGACGTAGGTCGATACGTCGATACCCGCGGCCACTGCCTGGCGCTTGAGCGCTGTTTTTTGGCGCGGAGTAACACGAATCTGGAGTTGCTGGGTCTTGCCGGGCACGCAGGTAGTATGCTGAGCTCTAAGATGCCTGTCAATACGCATGTATTGACGTTCTCTGCAGGGCCAGCGATGGCCGCCCCGTGCCGGGGTGTCGAGCCGCCGGCGGGCGTACCGCCTCGCGAACAACGGCGTTCTGCGTGAAGTTTCTCGCCCCAAATGGGCCCTCGATTCCACACTGTGACGAACGCTCGCACCGGCCTTACTCGGCAGCTTGGCCTGCTCAGCCTAACGGCGACCGGCATCTGCTCCATGATCGGCGCGGCCATCAACGTGATCCCGTTCATGATCCACCGGAGCGTCCCCGGGATCGGACCGCACGTCATCACCGCCTTCGCAATCGCCGCCGTGCCAGCCGCCCTCGCAGCGCTTGCCTACGCCATGCTCGCCTCCGCGATGCCGCGCGCCGGCGGAAGCTACGTATACGCCAGCCGCGGCTTGAGCCCTTACTTCGGCTTCGTTGCCAGCTTCTCGCAGTGGTTCGGCTTATCGATCGCCATCGGCGTCGTTTCGTACGTCCTGGTCTTCTTCCTGCGCGACATCGCCGTGGCGTTAGGTTGGACCGCGCTGGCACAGACGCTCGCCTCGCGCGTCGTGCATCCGCTGATCTCCCTTGCCTTTCTCTGGACGTTCGTGGGGGTCAACGTGCGCGGCCTCAAACTCTACGAACGCACGCTCGTTCCGCTCATGTTCCTGATGTTCGCGCTCGGCGCTGTCGTCGTCGTTGTGGGGTTCACATCCAATCCCGCGGAGTTCAATGCGGCGTTGGTGAGCCGCGGCGAGAGCCCGGCGGCGCCGTGGGGATCGCGGCCGCTGGAGCTGGGCACGCTGCTCAGCGCGTCCGCGATTCTCTTCTCGAGCTTCATCGGATTCGATTCGATCGCACAGGCGGGCGGTGAAGCGAAGCGGCCGGAGCGGTCGCTTCCGCTCGCGATCGTCCTGGCGATCGTCATCGTCGGCACGTACTACATGAGCTTCGCCGCGGCCGTGTATCACACGGTGCCGTTCGAATACGTCGCTCGTGAGGCGGCGACGCGCGACGTCACCGCACCAGGCTTGTTAGGCTACGTGCTGGCACCGGGTTGGACAGTGCTCATCGTCGCCGGCGCCGCGGTCGCCCTCACGAACGATCTCCCCGCGATGTTGCTCGCCGTGTCACGGCTGATGTTCGCCTGGGCCGAGGATGGCATCTTTCCCCGTGCAGTGGCGCAGGTTCACGCCACACGACACACACCGCAGGTGGCTATTCTGCTCAGCGGCATCATGGCATCGTTAGGTATACTCGGCTCCCATTTTGCCGGCACGTTTTTCCTCGGCGTCGACATTCTCGTCACCGCGATGCTGGTGAACTTCATCATCATGTGCCTCACGGTGCTGACGCTTCCGCGGCGTAACCCTATGCTAGCACAGGCCATGCGCGTGGTACGACAGCGGTCCG
>JBFMFA010000704.1:0-2602 GCA_040753195.1 Gemmatimonadota bacterium
GTCACGCAGGACGGGCGCGTGCCCATACGCCCGGATTTACAGCTGTCGCTGTCCTATCCCTTGCGTTAGGCATCGGCGTCAACAGCGCCATCTTCACGCTCGTCAACGCGACATCGTTTCCGGATCTGCCGTATCGCGACGCCGACCGGCTCGTCGATCTCCATGAGACGTCGCCGGACCTGTGTGCCGGCTGCGCGGTCGGGACGAGCTTCCCGACGTTCAAGGAGTGGCGCGCCCAGGCGCATTCCTTCAGCGCCATGGGCGCCTACACGGAGTCGGCCGTCGCGCTCTCGGCGAGCGAGAATCCGGAGCGCGTTTCGGCGGCGTACGTTTCAGCGGAGCTGTTTCCCACGTTAGGCGTCGCCCCCGTCGCCGGTCGTGGGATTGCGCCTGAGGAGGATCGGCTCGGTGCCGCGCCCGTGGCGCTCATCGGACACGGTCTGTGGCTACGCGCATTCGGAGCCGATTCGGCCGCGATCGGACGCACGGTCCGCGTGAACGGCGAGGCCACGGCGGTGATCGGCGTCATGCCGCCCGGCTTCGAGTTCCCCGAGTTCGCGGACATCTGGCTCCCGCTCGCGCCCTTTGCCGATACGCTGGCGCGCGCGGATCGTTCGATCGGCGTCGTCGCGCGCCTGCGCGACGACGTGCGTTTGGAGACCGCGCGCGGTGAAATCGAGCGCCTGACGAGCGGAATCGCGTCGCAGCATCCACATGCCATGAAGAACTGGAGCGGCACGTTGGTCCGCGTGCGAGACGATCTCACCCGCGACCCGGATCGCGCACCGTTCCTCATCCTTCTGGGTGCGTCCGCGCTTGTGCTGCTGATCGCCTGCGCCAATCTCGCGAACCTCATGCTGGCGCGGGCCAACCGGCGTGTCCGTGAAATGGCCGTCCGGGCCGCGGTGGGTGCGACGCGTCGGGAGTTGGTGCGGCAGATGCTCACCGAGAGCGTGCTGCTTTCCGGTGTGGGAGCCGCGTTAGGCATCCTCCTGGCCGCATGGAGCACGGAGCTGGCGCGCCAGGTGCTGCCCGCTGACGTCCCGTTCTGGATTCAACTGGAGATCGACTGGCGCGTGGTGGCGTTTACCGCGGCGTTGGGGATTGCCACGGGCATCGCAGTGGGACTCGTCCCGGCGCTGCGCGCGATTGGTGTCCCCGTGCATGAAGTGCTGAAGGACGCCGGACGCGGCGCCACCGTGGGGCGGCGGCAGTCCTGGCTCCGTGGAGCGTTGGTAGTCAGCGAGGTTGCTCTCTCGCTGGTTCTGCTGGCAGGTGCCGGATTGTTGATCAAGACGTTTGCGCGTGCAAGTGCAACACGCGATCTCGGTTATCAGCCGGACGGGGTCCTGCAGGCCTCCGCGGAACTGGCTGGACGGCGGTACGACGACCCGGCGCAGCGCCTCCTCGTCGCCGACGAGCTGCTCAACCGCGCCGTGGCGACGGGCGCGGTGGCACAGGCGGCGGTGGCGCATACCCAGTTCCTCGGCACGTTCGTCGGCAGCGACAGCCGCCTAACGCTGGAAGGAAGCGCGACCGCCGTTCCCGATGCCATTGTCCCCCGCTTCATGCATCTGGTGACGCCGCAATACTTCGACGTCATCGAGCTGAAGGTGCTGCGCGGTCGCGGGCTGTTGCCGACGGACGGCCCGGGGGCACCGGGTGTCGTGGTTGTCAACGAAGCCGCCGCTGCCAGTCTGTGGCCCGCCGAGGACCCTCTCGGGAAGCAGCTCAAGTTGGGCGCACCTAACGAGCAGGTCCCCTGGTTGACGGTGGTGGGTGTGGTCGCCAACGCGATGGGAAATCCACTCTCGCGACGACGCCCGGGATTCCTCTACGCTCCTTTTGCGCAGCATCCCGCGCGCAGCATGACAATCCTTGTTCGCACGCGGGGGGCGCCAGCCACGTTCACGGCGCAGCTGCGTGCCGTTTCGGCGGCTGTCGACCGCGACATGCCGTTGACGAACGTGTTGCCGATGACCCAGATACTGCGCGACATGCTGGCGCCGCTGCGCTTCATGATGCGGCTGCTCGTGGCGCTCGCGTTTTTGGCGCTCGTGCTCGCCGCGCTGGGGATCTACGGTGTGCTGTCGTATGTCGTTACGCAGCGCGTGCACGAAATAGGCATCCGCGTCGCGTTAGGCGCCGGTGCGCGGCGCATCGTCCAGTTCGTGGTGAGCCGTGGCGTCATGCTGACTGGGATCGGCATCGTGCTTGGGCTCCTCGGCGCGCTCGCCTCCGCACGGGTCCTTCGCGCGATTCTGTTTGGTGCGAGCGCCACGGATCCCGCCGTGCTCGCCAGCGTCGCGCTCGTGCTGCTGCTGGTCGCGCTCACCGCGTGTGTGGTGCCCGTGCGGCGGGCGCTGCGCGTCGACCCTGTCGACGCGTTGCGCGTCGAGTAGCCTGGCGGGCATATGTTCGCTGCAACCTATATTACCTTGGCTCTCACTCTGGCGGGCATCGCTTCGTGATCTGGTCCCTGCGCAAAACATCTCCAGCCGATACGGCCGCGCCGCCTGTGGCGGGCCCCATCGTCTCGCTCCGCAACCTCGAGAAGTTCTTCGAGACAGCCGCGGGTCGCAGCTACGTGCTGCGCCAGATC
>JBFMFA010000705.1:0-2598 GCA_040753195.1 Gemmatimonadota bacterium
CCGGCAAAGTACTTGCGAGATGATCCCCTTCACCGATTCCGACAACATCACACGCACCTGCGACTGACGATCGCTCGGGAATTGATCGATGATGCGGTCAATCGTGCTCGCCGCCGTGGACGTGTGCAGCGTGCCGAAGACCAAGTGCCCGGTTTCGGCGGTCTCGATCGCGATCGCCATCGTCTCCAGATCGCGTAATTCACCGACGAGCACCACATCGGGATCCTCGCGCAACGCGGCGCGCAACGCATGCTTGAACGAGCCGGTGTGCAGCCCGACCTGCCGCTGCGTAACCAGACACCCTTTGCGCTCGTGCACGAACTCGATCGGATCCTCGATCGTGATGATGTGATCGTGCCGCGTCCGATTGACGAGGTCGATCAACGCGCACAGCGTCGTCGACTTACCGCTTCCTGTGGGCCCGGTGACGAGCACCAGACCCTTCGTCAGCTGACACAGCGCCTGCACTTCACTCGAGAGGCCCAGCTCTTCGGCCGTCACCAGCTTGCTCGGGATGGCACGGAAGACAGCGGCGGCGCCGTGCCGATCGACAAAGGCGTTTCCGCGGAAACGCGCCACGCCGGCGATTTCGTGCGCGAAGTCGGCGTCGTGGCTCTGCGCGAATTCCTGACGCGTGGCCGGGTTCATAACGGCGTGCAGCATCTCGCTGATCGCGGCGTGGCCTAACGACTCATGGCCGTCCAGCGGCTGCAGATGCCCGTCCACACGCAGCAGCGGGGGGACACCGGTGCGCAGATGCAGATCGGACGCGCGGCGCTGAATCATGGTACGCAGCAGATCTTCCATCGCGCGCGTGTGCGCGGGGTCCACGGGCTTCGCCGCGCTCGCGTTAGGCGCCGCGGCCACGGCAGCGGGGTGCGCACTCGGCGCCGGCGCCGAAGCGGCATCGAGCATCCGGATCCGCGCCTCGCCATCGGCCATCGTCTGCGCCTCGAAGCGCCCTCCAGGCCCATCAAACTGGAAGGTGACCGCGCGGCCAGCATCGAGAAGCGCCGTCATCGCGCTGGGCGCCTTGTCGCGCAGCAGCGTCAGCACCTGCGCCCGCGTGAGCGCCTGCTTCGTCAGTGCCTGCTCGGCGCCGTTGCGGAGCACATGAGCGACTTCGTTCGCGCGCAGCAACAGCGCCTCGCCGCGATACTCACGCAGCACTGCGAGAAACCGATCGAGTTGCGGCATTAGACGAGTGCCCTCACACGCTCAATCAGCATCCGATTGATCAGTATGACCGACTCACGGCCGAAGAGCGTCAGAAAGCGCTCCTGTCTCCGGTTCAGCTCATCGAGCAGTCGACTCGCGCCAGCCACGGGCTCGATGTACAGACTCCCGCTCAGTCGCTCGCCGTCTCGCAGCGCAATCTCCACACGCGCATGAATCCCCAAGGCCGCGTCCTCGTGAATATCGCGGCGCGGTACAATCACGGTGCGCACGTTGTCTTTCGCAACCAGCAACGTCTCGCCGCTGAGCAGCGCCAGCGGGAAAAAAGCGTCGTTCGCGTTGAGAACTTCGGGCGCGTCTTCGAGCGCTCCGGGGAAGTGCGCGCTCGCCTGAACAAACAACTCGCCTTCGATCCGTGTTCCACTCATGAAGGCCACTGCGACGGCAACGCGCCTCTTCTCGATGCGAAGATCGTTAACCAGCAGTGGCATGGGGGACCAATGGGGCGGCCAACGCACCCGGAATAAGTAGTAATCAGCGAATCATGACGTTCGCATCGATGGCCACGAAACGATGTGACGAAGGTCGCATAGACTGTGAGGTCACGGGTCACGGGTCATGGGTCAAGGCGGGCGTCAACACGTCAGATAGACCGGTCAGCGTTACACCACAGTGACCGTGACCCCTGACCCTTGGCCCGTGACCCGCCGTTAGGGATGACTATCCTGGCAGATCTCCCTTCGCTCGATCTGCATCGTCACATGAGCGATTCCAAACCTTTCCATCGCGGCGATGGAGCGCTCTAGGACGTTTTGATGCTGGTCGGGGTCTCGCACAACGGCGTGGGCGCTCATGGCTACAAGGCCCGACGAGACGGTCCATACGTGCAGATCGTGCACCCCTTCGATGCCGGGGATGGACTCGAGCTGCGAACGCACGGCACCAAGTGAGATATGCGCAGGGGTGGATTCGAGGAGCACGTCGACCGATTCGCGCACCAGGCGCCAGGCACTGCGCACAATAAGTAACGTGACAACGATGGACGCGATGGGATCGGCAGCGAGCCAGCCTGTCGTCCGCAGGATGATGGCCGCGAGCACCGTTCCAACCGAGCCTAACAAGTCGCCGATCACGTGCAGATATGCGCCGCGCGCGTTGAGCGAATGACTGTGCGCCGGATGCAGGACCCACGCGGAGATGGCGTTGACAAGAAGTCCGCCTAACGCGACGACGAGCATCCCGCCGGACGCGACCGCCTCCGGTGACTGCAGTCGCGACACGGCCTCCCACAGAATCGTACCGGAGATCGCCAGCAGCGCCGCGCCGTTGATGAGCGCCGCCAGCACCTCCCAGCGCAAATACCCGTACGTCTTGTCCGGCGAGGCCGGCTGGCGGGAGAACCACGCCACAAAGAGCGACAAC
>JBFMFA010000706.1:0-2597 GCA_040753195.1 Gemmatimonadota bacterium
GAATCCCCGTATCGCAGTCGCACGATAGCGGACAATCTCGACTTGTTGGCGCGCATGCGCGCTGGTGAGTTCGCGGATGGGGCCCACGTGTTGCGCGCGAAGATCGACATGGCGCATCCGAACTTCATCATGCGCGATCCCATTCTCATTCGGATCCGCAAAGCGCCGCATTACCGGCGCGGCGACGCGTGGTGCATCTACCCGCTGTACGATTATGCGCATGGGCTCTCGGATGCCATCGAGGGGGTGACGCACTCGTTATGCACGCTTGAGTTCAAGGACAACCGCGACATCTACGATTGGCTCGTCCGCGAAGCGGGGTTCGAGCGTCCTCCGGAGCAAACGGAATTCGCGCGCCTGGTGCTCGACTACACAGTGCTCAGCAAGCGCAAACTGCTGCGACTCGTCAATGAAGGGTACGTGACCGGCTGGGACGACCCGCGCATGCCCACGATCGCGGCCATGCGACGTCGCGGCGTCACGCCCGAGGCACTCCGCACGTTCGCCGACAGCGTCGGCGTCGCGCGCAGCGATGCGCGGGTGGAGCTGGCCAAGCTCGAACATGCCATCCGGGACGATCTCAACATGCGCGTGCCGCGCGTGTTGTGCGTCGTTAGGCCTCTCAAGGTCGTCCTGACGAACTACCCTGACGGTCAGGTGGAGGAGCTGGACGCGCCGTATTATCCGCACGACGTCCCCAAGGAAGGGTCGCGCACTCTCCCCTTCTCGCGCGAACTGTACATCGATCGCGACGACTTCATGGAGAACCCGCCCAGGAAGTTCTTCCGGCTCGCACCGGGACGCGAAGTACGACTGCGCTACGGCTACCTGATCACGTGCACCGAAGTCATCAAGGATGCATCAGGAGAAATCGTGGAACTGCGCTGCACGTACGACCCTGCGACGCGCGGCGGCAACACGCCGGACGGCCGCAAAGTGCAAGGGACGATTCATTGGGTGTCGGCAGCGCACGCGTACGACTGCGAGCTGCGTCTTTACGATCGCCTGTTCAGCGTGCCGGATCCCGATCTCGTAGAAGATTTCATCTCGGTGCTGAACCAGGAGTCACTCGTCACCGTTAGGCATGCCAAGATCGAGCCGAGTGTGGCGCAAGACCCGCCGGGGACGCGTTATCAGTTCGAGCGCACCGGGTATTTCATGAGTGATCCAATCGACTCAAAAGCCGGCGTGCTCGTGTTCAACCGGACGGTGACTCTGCGGGACTCGTGGGCGAAGCTGAAGGCCGAGGTCTAAGGTCTAAGGTCTAAGGTCTAAGGCTAGGGCTCAGACCTCAGACTTACCCACGTTCCCCGGCCTCACAATTGCACAACGGCCGGCGCAGTACATAACGTTCTAAGCCTACGCGCGCGAGCGACTTACGCGTACTTTCGATGCACAATCCCCCGGTGCGTCCGAGCCTACAATTGCACCCCTGTGGCTCGTCTTTGGCCTTGCGCTTATCCTCCTTCTCGCACGGTTGTTGACTGCGAGCTACGGTGCGTTCTACGAAGGCGACGAGATATCGATCGCCGCTGGTGTGGCAGGCCTCCAAGCCGACGATGCCGCGCACCTGTATCGCTACGGCCCGCAGGTCGGCTATTACCGTCTTGTCCAGGGGCTCAATGCCGTCGTGGGCGGTGGGGTTTTTACGATCCCCGCGGTGCTCGTGACATTGTCGGTCATCGCCGGTACGCTGATCCCGCTGCTCGGCCTGTACGCCTTTCGGGGGGACCTAACGAGAGCCGAGCGTTGGCTGCTCGCGGCGACGCTGGCGGCCAACCCGATAATCTGGACGAGCAGCCGCTACGGAAACACAGCGATGCCCGCCGCGGCGCTCGTTGTGGCAGCCGCCGTGATTCTTTCCAACCGGCCAGCGCGCGCCGGTGAGCTGCTGGCGCTCGCCCTTTTCGGTGCTGGCATTCTCGTTAGGGCCGACTCCGTCCTCGCGACGGGAGCGATCGGAGTATTGCTCTGGCGCAATCATGGGTCTTTTCTCGCGGCCGCGCTGCGCGTCGCCGCGGTTGGTGTGATTCTCGCCCTGATCTACGCGGGATTCTTCGCCTGGGACCCGTACATGGTCCAGATTTTCGGCGACGTGCAGGAGCACCTAACGACCAATGACCGGACGCGCTTTTTCGAGCTGTTGATCTGGGCCGTCTCGCCTTTCCCGCTCGTCTACGCCATCCTCGGCATGCGCGACATGGAGCCGGCGCGCCGCTGGCTGCTCGCCGTCGTCGCAGCCTGGTGCGTTCCGAGCATGGGATTCTACTTCTCGGCGACGACCACGCCGCGCTATTTCATCCTCCCGGCATTTGCCGTGGCCGTCGCCACGGCGGTGGGGATGGCGAGCATCGTGAAGTTGTTCCCGCGCCGGCAGCTCCTCGGATGGAGCCTCGTCCTGCTCACTGGCTCACTGCACCTCTTCGTGGGTCTGAGCAATTATTATCCAAACGTTAGGCGCAGCTGGCTCACCGACGCGCGTGTGGGATCGCACGACGGTGACGTGCTCGCCGGTGCGTTCCTGTACAACTCGTTCATGCAAAACCCGATCGGCACGATCAGGCACACGACGGCGCGCACTCTGATGCCTGTGGAGC
>JBFMFA010000707.1:0-2597 GCA_040753195.1 Gemmatimonadota bacterium
TCGGCACGTGACCGGTTGTGAGCAGATCCTCTGATGCCCTCGCGTGACCGAGCAGCTGTTCTCGTGATGCCGCGGCCGAGCAGTGCTTGGCCTGACTCGGGCGCACTTTGGATAACGGCCGCCGGTTGGGCGGCCGCGGCGCGCGCGCGCTTTGGCCATGCGTGGGTGGTGACGCCTAACGCTGTCGCCACGCCGGAGCGAACGCTGGAGTATGCGTCGCCTGCTCCGCACCCATTGAGACGGTCAAGAATCCTGCGGCGCGTCCCGACAGTGGTGAAGACGGCGGTGAAAGATGTGCGCTTATTCTTGAGTGCACGTCGCTTCTCTGATGTAGGCGACTCGGGGCCCTGGAATTCATTGCAGCTCGCGATGGTCTGGCAGCAACACGATCTGTTCGCGTCGGCCGGCTTGGCTCTCGCGCGGCGCCGCAATGCGCCATTCGTGCTCTTCGTCCATGCACCGCAAGTGTGGGAGGCGGGCAAGTGGGGAACTGCTCGTCCTGGATGGGGGAACCTGCTTGAGCGGATGGGTGAGCGACCCATCCTCGTGGCGGCGGACGTCGTCGCTTGCGTGTCAGAGGAAGTAGCTGATGAGCTTCCGCGCTTCGGCGTATCACGAGAGAAAATCGTCGTAACGCCAATGAGCGTCGACACCGCGCGCTTTACGCCTTTCGTAAGCGGTGTCGAGGTTAGGCGCAGACACAACTTGGACGGCGCTTTTGTTGTTGGTTGGACGGGGAGTTTTCGTCTCTTCCATGGCTTACACGTCGCGATGTCCGCATTCGCCCTCGCGCATCGGCATGTGCCTAACGCGAAACTTCTGCTCGTGGGCGATGGACCTCAACGGCAAGTCCTAGAGCGCAGGGCAGCGGCGCTCGGCGTCGCAGACAGCGTGGTCTTCGCGGGGTCCGTATCTCACGCGAATGTGGCAAGCTATGTCGCAGCGATGGACACCGCGTTCGTGACCGCGTGCGCTGATGACACATTTCACTATTCCCCGCTCAAGCTCCGCGAGTACATGGCGTGCGGTAAGGCGGTTATCGCGCCGCGCGTCGGAGAGATGGGGCGTTCGTTGCGGGACGGCGTTGACGCGCTTCTGTACGATCAGGCCGATGAAGGTGGGCTCGCCGAGAGGATTATTGCATTGGCACGCGCTCCCAAAACGCGGTCTCGCATTGGCGCGTTCGCGACCCAAACAGTCGCCAACGCCGGCACTTGGAACCATCAACTCGCCCGCGTGTGTGAGGCGCTGGAGAGGCTAGGTTGGCGCGTAGACGAACACGGTGACGCGGGCCTAACGCTGCAAACGCGCCGTTCGGGCACCTCGCGAATCCACCGTAGCTAATCTGGATGCGTTCACCCGAGCCACAGACGTTTCTGCCACTCAGGCATCGCGTCGTCCGCGCGGGAATCTGGATGACATTGCTACATGTCGTCACGCGCGGAGCGGCATTCATCCGGAACGTAGTACTGGCTCGCCTGTTGGCGCCGCACGATTTCGGCGTCTTCGGCATCGCTCTTGTCGTATTGTCTATCGTCGAGCGCTTCGGAAACACGGGCCTGCAAGCGGCACTCGTGCAGAAACACGGGGCTGTTGGCGAGTTCTTAGACGGTGTATGGACCATCCAAGCGATGCGCGGTGCAGTCTTATGCGGTTTGCTTATCGTTGGTGCTACGCCGATCGCCGCTCTGCTCGGCGACACCGAGGCAGCGCCGTTCATAATCATGTTGGCTGTCGTTGTCCTCTTACGGGGCTTCCACAACCCAGGGATGGTGTTGTACCAAAGGGAGTTGGAATCCAACTATCAGTTCGTCTATCGGGGCAGTGGCGCCGTCGTTGAACTCATAACCTCAACTCTGTTCGCACTCGTATTGCGAAATGCGTGGGCGCTGGCTTTCGGATTCGTCGCTGCGCAGCTCACTGTACTTCTCATGTCCTACGTGCTTCATCCATACCGACCACACGTTAGGCTTGAGTGGATGCAACTTCGCGAACTAAGTCAGTTCGGTCGCTGGATCTTCCTCGACAACATGCTGTTCTTTCTCGCTTATCGCGGCGATAACCTGATCGTTGGCAAGTTTCTTGGCCCAACGGCGCTCGGGATCTATCTGCTTGCCTATAGCATTGGAGAAGTTGTCACCGTCGAAATCAGTCGCGTTGCGCGTGAAATCGCTCTCCCCGCATTCTCGCGCGTTCAAACCGACGTGACGCGCGTTCGCCGGATGTTCACACTCGGAATTGACTTCGTTGCTTGCGTTGCTTTCCCCATCGCGGCGGTGTTGGCGATTATGGCGGTGCCGCTTACGAACGTTGTACTCGGTCAACGATGGACTGGCGTCGCCGAAATTCTGCCACCGTTGGCACTCGCCGGTGCAGTCAGGGCAATAATTAGCAATGGAACGGCAGCATTCACAGCAGTCGGTCAGCCCGCGCTCGCTTTCCAAACAAACCTCGTTGCTGCAGTTGTCACCTATGCGGCGATGCTTCCCCTCGTAAGAGTGTTCCACCTTCCGGGCGTTGCCATATCGGTGGCGCTTGGGTTAATCGCAGCTTTGGTTCCCTACGTCTTCTTTGCGGGTCGAACGATGGGGATCTCC
>JBFMFA010000708.1:0-2594 GCA_040753195.1 Gemmatimonadota bacterium
GCAGATGTCACAGTCCGTTTTGCGAACGGCGACCAAGCAGTAACGCGCGTTCGGTCGGAGTTGCAACTTCAAGCAATACGTGAGGCGTTCCGGGAAGCGCTAGCGGGCATTAAGAATTTCCGGCCTAACGCGGAGATGTTGCATCTCTTCGTTGCTGCGCCCAATTCTGTCTGCTTCGTGATCGGTCAAGAACTCGTGCCGCGCAACACGCCTCCTGTTCAGACTTATGTGTACAGGCCAGGTGCCGCCTCAACGGCGTATCAACCTGCTATCCTCATCACCGCGGGGCCAGCCGAGACGCGCGGTCTCACGCTTTCGGATAGCGACATCGAGCTCGCTACGAAACTTCGTACCAGCGTGTGGAGCAAAGCAATTAGGCAGGTAAGAGAATACGCTCAGCGAAAACGTGCCGAGCGCGGTTCAGAGACAGGGGGGCATTGGTACGCGGGTCTACAACCCAGTGATGAGCTTCAGCGAGTAGCTCCGTTTCCGTCCCTTCCCGCGATCTACGATCTTGTTAAGCATAACGATGACGTAGATGTTGAGCGCTTCTATGAAGACTACGGATATGACGCTGAGCGCCGACTTTGGAGACTTGGGGACAGCCTCGTGGTTGGAATGTACAAAGCCGCGGGAGAGGATGAATCGAAGCTCGAACCCCTAGTTCGCCTCTTTCTGTTTCACGAATACGTTCACCAGCATCATAGCCTAACGAAATACACGGCTGCGAACGTTGGAAAGTTCGCGAACGCGTTGGAGAGACTCGACTACACCGCTGACACGTTCGCGATTTTCCACGAGATTGACTTTCAGCACTACCTTCAGCTGGCATCAGGCGCGTCACCCCCCGATGTGAAACAAAGTCTCGCCGCGCAGGTTGAGCAAATCTTGCTATCCTTTTGGGCTTTTGATGGACCACCGCCGCACGTCGAAATGCAAGTACGTCGCGTGCGGCGATACCTCAACTGGTATTGGCGGCTCGCCCAGATCCGCCGAGCAGAGTCACCTTTGGATGCCGTGGCCCTCTTTGGACGCAGTCCTGCCGTTGAGCTGGCAGGTGTTCCACTTCGGACGGATGGCGAACGCCGTGTTTACCATCTGCTTCAGGAGACACCTGCCATGCGACCGGAGGTGGCCCTTGTTCTCGAGAACGAGAAGTTGGTCCGCCTAACGGAAAGCGATTCGACGTCATTAGCGCATCTCATACAGTCTTTTCGAAACGGGGACCATGCCGCACTGGCTGCGTGGTTCAGGCCAGTTTTTGAGCTGGCAAAGGATGTAGGCGACGTTTACCCAGCGTTGCACCCTATGGTGGCGAGACATTCCCATTCGTGATCGCACAGACTTCCTGGAGCGCAAGGTGACAAGTCGTTAGGCATCCATTAACGTGGAGCTTGTTGCTGAGGCGCATCAGTATAAATCGATTTTCTGGTCCGGCGTCGTCCTCCGCGCCGACGGACATTCCGGCCGAAGGGCTTAACTCGGCTGCTCGCAGCCCACAAAACGATACGCTGTGGGGAATACGACGCAGGCAACAGGGGGAAGAACCGCTGATTCGTTTTCGGATCGAGGGGGTCGGTGAAAGTGCCTAACGAAATAGAAGCCGTTAGAACTCGTCGATCGTGCGGCACGTGGCCGAAATTCGAAGCGGGACCCCGCTTTTCGTTGAGCCCTCAAACGCCACGCTTACCACTTTCCCTTTTGTCGTCATAGTCAGCGGGCCCTTGGACTCAGTCGGGACCGACACCCTGTATTCCGCGATCGGCTTCCCCTTCGCCTCTCCGAACATCGCATTGATGTGACCGGTTTGTGGACCGCTGTTCGTTGTCTGAGGGATGTTCACGGTCAGTCTATGCAATCGTTTTGCGTCGCGCGCGGTCGAATCGTAATACGCCACGCCGAACTGCTTCTTTTCCTTAAAATGCACACACACCACATCGAAAGGCGTCAGCTTGTACGTGCCGCGATGTGGTCCGCTGCCTAACGTCAGTTCCATCGCGTTGTCGTCGCCTTGTGCGTGTGCGAGTGCCGGCAGGACAGCAGTGATGAGGCAAAGAGTGAACAGGCGCATGATGCTCTCCAAGTCAGTTGGTTTAGAGACGGGGAAGTGCGGCTGCGGCGATGCGTAGCGCGCCACTCAGGTTTGTCGTCGACGTGCGATACTGAATCGCGAGCAGCTGATCGCCCTTGAGCACGTACAGCGTGCCATCGATGCCGCGCGCGGTCTGGTCCCATGGTCCGTCGAGTGTGTCGTCCACTGCGCTGGCGCCGAGTTTATCGCTGACGTTTTGCGTTAGGCCGCTCATCATGCCGAAGATCATCTTCCCCTCCGAGCGCGTGGGCGTCAGCACCAAAACGTGGTGCCCCGCGCTATAGAACGAACAGCTTGGCCCATCCGCGTAAGCGACCGGCGACGACTCGTGCGATCGGTAAGGAGCCACGAGTAAGCTGCCTAACACCGCCTCGGCCTCTGCCTGGGTGACCAGCCCACAAGGATTGAAGCTCGTAACAGGCTCGGTGCTGCGGCTGGCTTCACCGAAGGGCAAATCCGGGATGCGATCGCGGATCGCCGCCGCGAGACTGTCAACGGCGTC
>JBFMFA010000709.1:0-2594 GCA_040753195.1 Gemmatimonadota bacterium
GAACCACAGCCGGAACTGCTCCAGCGGATCGGCGTGCAACCGGTCCCGCTCCAGCGGAGCGCGCGCATAGTCGCGCCGCAAGTCGCCTAACGAGCTCACTGGTGCTCCACCAGGCGGCGCAGGCTATCGAGATCGTACGGTTTGTTTACCACGGCAGCGATTTCGAGCCCGGCGTCCGCCTGGAGCTGTTCCGTCGTCGTCGAATCGCCGGTGGAAAGGATGAACCGGGCATGTTGGCACGTGGGAAGCTCGCGCATGCGCCGCACCACCTCCCGGCCACTCAACCCCGGCATGCGCAGATCGCAAATTACCACGTCGAATGCCATCTGCGACGCGACGTTCAGCGCCTGGGCGCCATCTGCCGCCTGCATGACCGCATGGCCGCGCGACGTGAAGGCGCGTTCCAGCAGGGCGCGGATCGCCATTTCATCATCGACGACGAGGATATCGAGCGGGTTTGTTTCCTGGTCGACGACGGGCGCCGTGGTCTGCGTGGCATCGCGCGGCGCCGGGGCCGACATGTCACGTGGTAACGTCACCTTGAAGTGCGACCCGCTGCCTAACGTGCTCGTCACATCGATCGCGCCACCATGCTGCGTCACGATGCCATGCACGACGGCGAGCCCCAGGCCCGAACCTTCTCCTTCGTCCTTCGTCGTGAAGAACGGATCGAAGATACGTGGGAGATCGGCGGTGGCGATCCCAGGACCGTTGTCGACGATCTCGATGGATACCACGTCGTCGTACACGGCGGTGCGGGTACGAATCGTCGGCTTCGCACGGCTCTCGCGCGACCCGTGGCCCTTCTCGATCATTTTCTCGAGCGCCTGACGGGCATTCAAAACAAGATTGAGCACGACCTGCTCGAGTTGCGCAGGATCGCCGCGAACGAACGCAGGCTCTGCGGCGAATTCGGCGACGAACCGGATGCCGTGTGTATCGACCGCGTAGCGTTGGGTGTCGACGATGTAACTCACGATGGCGTTCACGTCCACGCGCTGCGGCTCGTGCGATTCCTGACGCCGCGCGACGGCGAGCAGGTCTTTGACGATTTTTGCCGCACGCTGCGCCTCGTGCAGCATTGTGTCCAGCGCATGACGCTCTTCGGCCGCCAGTGGTCCCTTGAGCAGCAGCTGGGCGAACCCCGCGATCGCGGCCAGCGGGTTGTTGATTTCGTGCGCCACCCCAGCGAGCGTCCTGCCTAACGCCGCCATCCGTTCGCCGCGACGCACCAGCTCTTCCCGGCGCAGACGCTCCGTCACATTCTCCGCGATCGCGTCGCAGTACAGATAGCGCTCATGGTCATCGCGCACGAGCCGCGGAGAAACCCGAACCCGGACCGTGTGGCCGTCCGTCCGTCGCCAGGTAAAGTCGTACCAGTCGCGCAGCCGGCCTGACGCGAGGTCTTCGCTCCACAGCTGGCGCTCGGCCGGCTCCACGAACACTTGACGCAGGACATCGAGCTGCTGGAGTTGGGGGAGACTGTCGTAGCCGAGCATGTGCAGCATCGCCGGGTTCGCGTCTACGAAGCGACTGTCCAGTCCGCAGCGATAGATCCCGTACGCCGCATGATCCACCAGAGTGCGAAGTCTCTCCTCAGACCGACGCAGTCGCGCCTCGCTGGCGCGCAACGTCTCTTCGACGTCTTCCCGCTGTTCGATATACTCCTGCAGAATTCCGCGCAGGCTATCCAGGGACTTCACGGCGTGGTCACGCTCGGCCGCAAAGTGACGCTGGGCGCGCCGTGCCGCGCGCCGCATCCACACAGCGGCGCCGGCAACGCCTAACGTGACCCCCAGGAGCGCCCACAGGACGGGCGTCATCGGGTGTCGCAGCGGCGGGAACCGGGCCGATCAGCGGGAGGGTGCATCCTTCGCGAGTCTAGTCATCGGCGGTATCTTTTGGCACCCCGGTGTGTATGCTCCCGCACACCGCACCATGCGCTAACGAGATCGTGAAGCTCGACCAGAACTCCCAGCCTGCATCAACAGAATCCACGCCCGCTGCGCCTCCCGACGCGCAGCGCGACGCCGAATTCGAACGCGTCGCGTTGCCGTGGATGAACGACGTGTACCGCTTCGCCTTTTCTCTTACGCGCAATGAGAGCGACGCGGAGGACCTGGTGCAGGAGACGTATCTCCGTGCCTTTCGATCCTGGCACACGTTTCAGCCAGGGAGCGATGCGCGACGCTGGCTCTTCACCATCTGTCGCAACGCGTTTCTCCGATCTCGCGAGCGGAGCCGCCGCGAAGTCGAGTTGGAAGATGGCGACGAAGAAGCCTACGCCATCATCTCGCGGCACGCCGAACTCGTCACCGACGGGACCGATCGGATCCTTGCTCGCATAGACTTGCGTCCCGCCCTCGCCGCGGCGCTGGACCAGCTTCAGGAACCATTTCGCTCTGCGGTGATTCTCGTCGACGTCGAGGACAACTCGTACGACGCCGCCGCGGAGATCCTTGGCGTCCCGATTGGCACTGTGCGTTCGCGCCTGTTCCGCGGGCGTCGGCAGTTGCAGGAGCGTCTCGCGGCGTACGCGAAGGATGCGGGCTTCCAGAGTTCGGAGACCGCGAAGGAGAACCGGTCGAATGGCT
>JBFMFA010000710.1:0-2594 GCA_040753195.1 Gemmatimonadota bacterium
CGGTCGTGTTGCCAACGATGCGGCAACGGTTGTGAGCGGCTTTGCGCAGGAAGTCACGCGCGCGGAAGGGGAGATGGTTCGCGGGCATGACGTCGTCGGCGACGTCGAATCGCTGGCCTCGTCGGCGTTGCGCGCGCTCGATACAATTTCAGAGGGGAGCGAAGCGGCGATGGGTTGGACGCAGCGCATCGCCGAAACGACGCACGAGCAGGAAGCCGCTGTGGCGAGTCTGCGTGAACACATGGATCGCATTGCCGGTATTTCGCGCCGCAATCAAGGGGGCGCCCAGCAAGCGGCGACCTCGGCGGACGATCAGGCCCGCGCGCTGGGCGAGCTGGAGGGCGCGTCGCGCGAACTACGCGAGCTTGCTTCGTCACTCGGCGAGCTTGCACGGCGCCTGACGCGGATCGATCGAAACTAGTTGATAGTTTGATAGTTGATAGTTGATGGTTGTTAGTTGCGCACGGCGCCAATCCTCTATCAACTATCACCTATCAACTATCAACTAGTTCCGGTGCATACGAATTACGAGGTCGCGCTCAACGGGGTCTCCTTTCACGCGCTCATCGGCGTGCTGCCACATGAACGGCTGTTGCCGCAGCCGGTGCATGTCGATGTGCGAGTGTGGCCGCGTACAGCACCGAACAACGGTGACGCGGGGACGCTGCTCGACTATCGGCAACTATATGATCTTGTGGCGGGCGTCGTCGCGGCCGGACCGATCGACTATCTCGAGGGGTTTGCCCTTGCCGTCGCGGAGCGTGTGATGGAGACAGACAATGCAAACCGCGTCCGCGTGAACGTGCGCAAACCGCACGTCCCGCTACCGGGTCCCGTCGAGAACGCGGAAGTCAGCATCGAGCTCATGCGATGAGTGAGGTGGCGTATGTGGCGCTCGGGTCGAACCTTGGCGATCGCGCGCGATACTTGGCCGCGGCACGCGCGGCGTTGGCGCGGCTTCCCGGGAGCCGGGTCCTCGCCGCGTCGGAGATCGAGGAGACAGAGCCGTTAGGCGGTGTCCCGCAGCCACGCTACCTGAATCAGATGCTGAAGCTTGAGACGGCGCTGCCGGCGCGTGACTTGCTCGCCCGTCTGCACGACATCGAACGGGAATTGGGGCGCACGCGCGGTGAGCGCTGGGCCTCGCGCACGATCGACCTCGATCTGGTGCGCTACGATGACCTAACGAGTGACGATTCAGAGCTGCGGCTGCCGCATCCAGGACTCGCCACACGGGACTTCTGGCAACGCGAGGTCGCCCAGCTCGAGCGGCAGGAGCCGGGCGCGTGACACTTCAGTTGCCGGCGTGGTCCAAGGTTTCCGAAAAGCGCCGCGCGCATATCGAACGCGTGACGGCGTTATTGGATCACTGGGCTGTTGCCCTCAAGCTCGATGACTCGCTGGCGCAGGCGTGGCATGACGTCGGTGCGTGGCACGACGCCATGCGCGACGCGCCGGACGCGGAGATTCAGTCCTACGTACCTAACGACCATAGGCCGGTGCAAACGCTGCATGGACCTGCCGTGGCCGCACGTTTGTCGCAAGAGGGCGAGACGCGGATCCACGTATTAGACGCGATCCGCTGGCACACGACAGGGCACCCGGAGTGGGATCGCACCGGGCAGGCGCTCTATATGGCGGATTTTCTGGAGCCAGGGCGCCCGTTCATGCAGGATGATCGCGCATTTTTAGCCGCGCATCTCCCACACGACTTCGACGGCGTGTTCCGACAGGTGCTGCGGATGCGCATCGAGTGGAACGTGCGGGAAGGGAAGACGTTGTTTCCAGAGACGGTCGGACTGTGGAACAAGGTTCGTTGAGATTGGAAGAGCGGGAACGCAGATGACGCGGGAACCACGCAGATTACGCAGATACTGCTCATGGGATCAATGGCTCTAAATCTGCGTGTATCTGCGACGTTTCTGCGTCATCTGCGTTCCCGCTTGTTGACGAGTGCAGGCCTAACGTTTGCGCTCGCGTGCAGCGACAATGACAGCCCCGCGTCCCGCGACGTCGAGCGCGTTGTCGACATCCCCGACGATGCGCGCATCCGCGTCGAGATCATCAACACAACGCCGCAGCGCGGCCTCGCGCGCCGGGCAATGTTTTTCCTCCGCGATCAAGGCTTCGACGTCGTGCGTTACTCCTCGGGCTCTCCGGCACGCGATTCCACGCAGGTCGTACACCGCGCGGGTGACCGCGAATGGGCCGACCTCGTCGCCAAAGCGTTAGGCGTGACCCGCGTCGCTACCGAGCTCGACTCCGCTCGCTACCTCGAGGTCTCCGTCTACCTCGGTCGCGACTGGCGGCCGCCGGCGAAGCCGTTCTACCCGTAGCTGTCCGCACGCCGCCGCGATATCCAGTCCTCGGCTCTTGCGGATCGCCACCTCCACGCCGGCTTCACGGAGTATCTTCGCGAAGCGCGCGGTGGCGTCCGCGCTCGACGGCGCAAAGTGACCGGCACCGCCCGGATGCAGCGGAATCAGATTCACGAACGCCCGGCAGTTGCGCGCATGCAGTGCCAGCTCGCGGGCATGAAGCGGCTGATCATTCACGCCGCCTAACAAGACATACTCAAACGTCACCCGGCGATC
>JBFMFA010000711.1:0-2590 GCA_040753195.1 Gemmatimonadota bacterium
GTTTGCTTTTGTTGTTTGCTGTTTGTATCTGCGTCCGCTACGACGTTTCTGCGTCATCTGCGTGCGCGCTTTTCTGACAGCTGATCCGCGCGAATCCGCGAGCAGTTGATCCGCGTCATCCGCGAGCGTTCTTACTGATCACTCAAAGCTCGCAACTTTTGGATGGCCTTTACGGTTTGCGTCGTCCGCCACTCAATCAGCTTCTTCCCCACCTCGATCGTCTTTTCCTTCGGCGCGATGCTCACCCCATTGATGCTCGCCTTCCCCGCCTTGACACGCTCCTCATAACGCACAACCGACGGATCCACAGCCATCATCAACGCCGTTATCCAATAGTAGTCATGCCATCCGTCGTCGTTAGGCTCCTTGATGCCTAACTCGTTGTTCATGTAGGCGATCAGCCCGTTGTTATCATAGAACTCCGGGATGAAGCGCGCCACGGCTCCCGTGCCGCCCCAGCGCGCATTCAGCGCCTCCGCCACGGCTTTCATCCCGCCCTGATTCCCGCCGCTGTCCCCAATGAGAATGACCTCCGTGAACCCGTGCATTCTCATGCTGCTGGCAATGTCATCCAGCAACGCTCGGAACGTCGTCTCCTGCAACGTGATCGTCCCCGGATAACGCATATGGCTCGTGGGCGGATCGATATTCCCCTCGGGCACGAACGCGATGATCGGTGCACACAATGCATTGCCTAACCGGCGAGCCAGGGACTCGCACTGCCCTTTCAAAATCACGTTATGCTTGCCGGTCGCGACGTACGGTCCGTTCTGCTCGATCCCGCCTGTCGCAATGATCACGGTCTTCTTCCCCCCCGCGATCGCGTCGCGCACCTCGATCCACGTCAGTTCTTCGATCCACACCGAATTCAACGCGTCCACCGGACGCACCATCTTGAGCTCCGCCTGCAAACGGCGCTCAGCCTCCGCGCGTTGCTCCGGCGTCTGTCGCCCTTGCGCGCTCGCCGCTGCCGTCGTTAGGAAAAGTGCCGCCGCCATCGCGATGCTGATGCGCATAGTGCCCCCCGTAACGGAAAAGCTCACACGGTTCTTCCGTGTGAGCCTTTGATGATCTAGACGCGCGTGGTGCCTAACACGACCTGCACTTGTGACTATTCTTCGATCCCAGCTTCTCCAGCAACGCAATCGTCTCCGGGAACGGTGGAATACGCTGCGTCGGGCCGTTCGCCATGTCTGCGGTGGTTTGGCCGCGACGGCTGACCACCGTCACGTCGCCGCCTTTCGATACGAGATACTCGATCAATCTGTTGTCGCCACGCGCAGCCGCGTGATGCAGCGAACTGTACCCGTTATGATCGCGCGCATTCACGTCCGCTCCCAACTCTTCGATCAGATATTTGACCGCGGGGAGCCAGCCATCCGGCGCGTGCATGTGCGAGTTCGCGGCATACCCCTCACCGTAGCCGACCCCTGACGCCGCGTGAATCGCATAGACGCCAGGACCGCCCGGCTCGATCGGCGCGAGACCAGACGGATCGGTGCGCGTGCTGTCGTCTTCCGTCGGCGCATCGTCACCGCGCTGGCGACCAAACGGCTTCGTCGTCGGAACCTTCGGATCAGCGCCGTGCGCGATGAGCAGCTTCATGGCCGGCACGTCGAGTCCGTACGCCGCACGCCAGAACGGCGTCGCACCCGTCGTGTTTACACCTAACAAGTCGAAGTTGAACGACATGTACCACAGGTGCTTCTTGAGGCGCGCGTTGACATCGGCGCCGGCTTTGATGAGCGCCCCCATCAGCTCCAGGTGCGTCGTCTGCTGCTGCTTCTGCGCCGTCGGCTGCGGGTAGAGCGACTTGGCCGCCCACTGCACGTTGATTGTCGCATAGAGCGGAGTCGCCCCCGCGTCGCTCGCGAGCTTGGGATCGGCACCTTTGGCCAGCAGATCCTTGGCGAGATCGAAGTGCCCGTTGATCGTCGCCATCAGCAACGGACTCGTGTGATCGCCAGCGCTCACCTGATTGATATCTGCACCGGCTTTGAGCAGCGCCATCACCGTTTCGGCGTGTCCCTGCCTAACAGCAAAGAGAAGCGGCGTTAGGCCGCCTTTGTTGCCGACCAGATCGCCGTAGCCGAGACCGCCGCGAGCGGCGGAGGTTGAATCGAGACGCCCGCCCGGCTGCGTTGCGGAGCTCGGCCGCGCGCTATCGCCGCGAGCGACGTTCCCTTGCGGCCGCGCTGGTTGCGCCTCGCGACGCGCTTCGCGCTCCTCGCGCTCGCCCGCACGCGTTGGCGCCGGCGCTGCGGAATCGCGACGGGCAGCGGTGGCGGCCGCAGGACGCGGCGGTTGTTCCGCGGCTTTCAGGGCCGCGACGCGCCGCTGCCGCAGTTGATTCGCCGCTCGATCGGCGCGCTCACGCGCGGGAATATCCTCGACCTTCGACGTCGCCTTCAGCTCGGCGCCGCGCTTAACGAGTACCTCGGCGGCAGCGACACGATTGTAGGCCGCCGCCCACATCAACGGAGTTTGCGACCAGGCTCCTTCTTTCGCGTCGACCTGCGCGCCCTTGTCGAGCAGCGCCGCAACGACTTCCGGACGCCCCTGCGCGGCGGCGAGGTGCAGTGGTGTCGCG
>JBFMFA010000712.1:0-2581 GCA_040753195.1 Gemmatimonadota bacterium
GAGATCGGTGCGGCTGGCGCTCACGTGACTGCAGCCGTCGCAATACCAAACCGGGATGCGATGCCCCCACCACAACTGACGCGAGATGTTCCAGTCGCGAATCCCCTCCAGCCAATTCACATACACCGCTTCCCAGCGCTCGGGGAGGATACGAATGTGACCATCACGCACCGCCTGCAGTGCCGGCTCGGCCAGTGGTTTCATGCGCACGAACCACTGATCCGACAGCCGCGGTTCGACCACGGTGTCGCAGCGGTAGCAGCGACGCACCGCGTGATGATGCTGCTCCACTTTCACCAGCAAACCCGTCGCGCGCAGCTTCTCGACGATGCGCTCGCGCGCCACAAATCGGTCCAACCCGACCAGCTCGGGTGGCACGCGGTGCGCGTCGTCGCCGGTCGCGCGCATTTCACCCGTCGCCGAGATCACGACGGGCATGGGCAGGTGGTGGCGCTGCCCCACTTCGAAGTCGTTCGCGTCGTGCGCCGGCGTGATCTTCACAACACCGGTTCCGAATGCCGGATCCGTGTACGTGTCCGCGATGATCGGAATCTCGACGTTGGCGAGCGGAAGCCTAACGGTGCGACCGATCAAATCGCGATATCGTTCGTCCTCCGGATGCACGGCCACCGCCACGTCGCCCAGCATCGTTTCCGGTCGCGTCGTCGCGATCGTGATGCTGCGCGGCTCTGCCGCGGCGTGCACCGGAGTGACCGGATAGGCGACGTGGTAG
Source organism: Gemmatimonadota bacterium (assembly GCA_040753195.1). Taxonomy (GTDB): domain Bacteria; phylum Gemmatimonadota; class Gemmatimonadetes; order Gemmatimonadales; family Gemmatimonadaceae; genus DASYRX01. The sequence goes on from JBFMFA010000712.1 coordinate 734, forward strand.
AGCTGTCCACTCGTCTCGTGAAATTCTGCCTCTTCGTCAGACAGCGACGTTAGGCATCGCGGACACCAATGGATGACACGATGCCCGCGGTAGATCAGCCCTCGCTCGAAGAGCCGAACGAACGCTTCGCGCACGGCACGAGAAAGCGCCGGCGACAGAGTGTACGCCGTGCGCGACCAGTCGGCTGATGCGCCGATGGCGCGCAGCTGGGCCAGGATGGTTCCGCCGGTCTCTTCCACGAAACGCATCGTACGGGCGACAAACTCGTCGCGACCCACGTCGAAGCGCGTCTTTCCTTCGGCGCCGAGCAATCGCTCCACGACGTTCTGCGTCGCGATCCCGGCGTGGTCGGTCCCCGGAAGCCAGAGTGCCTCGTCGCCGCACATGCGCCTCCAGCGCACCAGCACATCCTGCACGGTGTTGTTGAGGCCGTGGCCCATATGCAGGACGGCTGTCACGTTCGGCGGAGGCATCACAATCACGAACGGACGACGGTCTCCGCCGACGCGCACCGAGCGTTCCGCTACGGCGCGGAAAATCCCGGCGCGGTCCCAGGTCTCATAGCGCTGTGCATCGAGGGCGCCGTGGTCGTACTGCGGCGGGATGTCGGTCATCGCGTCGGAGCTACTCATGTGCTCCCCAACTTAACGGGGTTCAGCGATCAGGGGCGATCAAGGGGGTCAGACCCCATGATCTCAATTGTAAGCCCCCCCGCGCCTCGATAACTTGCGCGCGTGACTTCACCTACGCCGGGGCCCGTACAACCTCCGACACCCAAAGGTTCACGACGCGTGTTGCTTTGGGTGGTCGTCTTTGGGGCGCTGGCCATCGGCGTCGCGTTGGCGATTCTCTTTGGGTCGCGAGTCACACCATTCATTGACGTCGCACGCTAGATCATGTCGGCTCAAGCGCCACCGATGAGCGCCGCCTCTCTCACGCTGACGCTCCCAGATGGGAGCACGCGTGAAATCGCCCTTGGCACCCTGCCGCGAGAAGTCGTCGGGTCGATTGGACCGAGGCTTCTCCGCGACGCCATCGCCGTCTCGATCGACGGCGAAATTCAAGACCTGATGACGCCAATCCGGCGCGGCGGAGCGTTTCGGGTCCTGACCCAAAAGGACCCCGCGTCGCTCGGTGTGCTCCGACACTCTGGCGCGCATATCCTGGCGACGGCGGTGCGTCGCCTCCGCCCCGAGGCGAAGATCGGATTCGGCCCCGCGATCGACGACGGTTTCTACTACGACTTCGAGGTCGCGCAGCCGTTCACGCCTGACGACCTGGCGGCCTTCGAAGCCGAGATGCATAACGTCGTCGCGGAGAGTTTTCCGTTTGTACGCGAAGAAGTCGACCGCGACGAGGCACGGCGCCGGTTTGCCGACGATCCGCTCAAGCTCGAACGCATCGCGGATCTCGCTGCCGATGAAGTGATCTCCACGTACACGGACGGACCGTTCATCGATTTGTGTCGCGGCCCGCACGTGCCGGACACATCCTACCTCAAGCACTTCAAGCTGTTGAACACGGCGGGTGCGTATTGGCGTGGCGACGAGCGGCGCCAGATGCTGCAACGCATCTACGCGACCGCGTTCTGGACGAGAGAAGATCTGGACGCGCACCTGCATCGCATCGAAGAGGCGAAGCGGCGTGACCATCGCGTGTTAGGCAAGCAGCTCGATCTCTTCATGATGCACGCGGCTTCGCCTGGCGCCGTTTTCTGGACGGAACGCGGGACGACGCTCTTCAACGTGCTTACCGAGTTTGTGCGCGAGCGTCAGGCGGAGCATTTCAAGGAGATCAAGACGCCGCTGCTCTACAACAAGACGTTGTGGGAACGCTCAGGCCACTGGG
>JBFMFA010000713.1:0-2563 GCA_040753195.1 Gemmatimonadota bacterium
CGCACTACGAACACTACGCACGGAAGGAGAAACCACACATGTCCCTGCACATCTGGCCCGCCGATGTGATCCGCAACGCAATAAGACGAGTCACGCTGGCTAGAGCCAATCCTCTCTCTGGATGGCCGTTCCTCATGGCCGTATTCATCGTTGCACTGGCAGCCGCGAGCGCCGTTTTCGCGCTCCGTCGAGGCGTTGACAAGCACCACGAAATAGTGCTCCTCCTCGCCCGCGTCGAAGCGCAAGCCAACCGGTTAAACGCCCTGGAATGGCAGGCTATTGGCGAGGCGACGTCTGGCACGGCTATATCTCCTGAAATACTCGAAGGCATGCAAGAGGCGCGCACCCAAATCGAGCAGGCGTTTGGTGAAATGACGCGACTCGATCCGGACGCAGAAAAGCCGTATCAAGTGAGCGACGCCTACCGCGACTATATAGCGGCTATGGAGGATGAGCTTCGACTCATTGCGATGGGACAGATCGTCGAAGCCCGCCGTGTGGATGAGGAGCAGGTGGATCCAAATTTTAAAATGCTCAGCGAAGCGATCGCAAAGACAAACGACGTGCATAACGCCATGGCGCAAGAGATGAGCCAAATCGCCGACGTCTGGTCCCTGCTCACGCTGATTTCAGCCATCGGTATCATTGCGTTACTGCTCTGGCGATTCAACCGGGCGCGCCAGATTGCCCAACTGGCGCTAGCCGAGCAAAGAATACTGCGCGAGAGCGAGAAAAAGTATCGCGCTCTCGTGAGCGAGATAAACGATGGTTTCTTCACCACAGACACCAGCGGGATTTTCACCTTTGCCAACGAGGCTCTTGCTGAGATTTACGGTTGCAAGGATGCCGAGGAGCTTGTCGGCAGGTCTTTTCTGGAATTTATCGCCCCTGAATTGAGAGATGAAATTGTAAAAGAGTTCAGAAAGGACATGGAGAACGGAAAAACGCCTGAGATGCGGGAAACTCCCATTGTGAGAAAAGATGGAAGCACTGTTTTTATTGAGGTGAAGCCCGTCCCTGTCTTTGAGGAGGACAGGCTCACAGGCACCAGAGGTGTTGTAAGGGACATCACCGAGCGCAAGCGGGCGGAGGAGCGCATCCGCCGCGAGTCTGCCCGCTCCGAAGCGCTGGCTCGCGTTGCCGCGCGCCTTAACGCCCAACTCGACCTCGATGCCATGCTGGAGGCAGTCTGCGAAGAAACCGCCCACGCGCTGGGCGTTCCCGCCGCCAGCATCAACCTGTATGACGAGAAGCGTGAGGTGCTTTTCCACGCCGCCAACTTCGGCTTGCCGCCCGAATATCGCCGACGTACACAGCCCACGCCGCGTGCCGTCTACGACGAGTATGCGCAACGGATGGGCGCCATCATCGTCGCCCCGGATGTGCAAATCTTTCCTGGCTTGCCCAATGCCGAATTATATGCCTCGCTGAACATCCGCACCGTCATCGTCGCCAGTATGCTGCGCGAGGGGCAACTGGTCGGTAGCCTGAACATCTTCACCTTTGGCGAAATACGCCACCTGGCTGACGAGGAACTGGCACTGCTGAAAGGATTGGCGGACCAGGCCGCGCAAGCTATCCTCAACGCGCAGTTGTTCGTCGAGTCGCAACAGCGCGCGGCTGAAATGAGTGTCCTTCAAGAAACCGCGCTCGATCTCGCCTCGCACCTGGAAATCCGCTCGTTGCTCGAAACGATGATCCGCCGCGCCACGGATCTCCTGGGCGGCAGCGGTGGTATCATTTACCAATGGGAAGAGCCGTCCCGCCAGTTGCGTTGCACCATCAGCCACAGCCTCAGCCGCGATTACACAAACGTGACGCTTCGCCCCGGTGAAGGGATGGCGGGCCGCGTGTACCAGACCGGCCAGCCGTTAGTCGTGAACGACTATGCCCACTGGGAAGGGCGCGCTGCCCACCTGCGCGACATTCCCAGCCGGGCGGTGATCAGCGTGCCGATCCTGTGGCAGAGCCGGGTTATCGGCGTGATCAACATCAACGATGAAAGCGGCGCGCACACCTTTGACGACCGGGATGTCCGGCTGCTGAGTCTCTTCGCCAACCAGGCAGCGATCGCGATTGAGAACGCACAGTTGTACGCATCGGTTCAGCGCGAGTTATCCGAGCGGAAGCGCTATGAATTCATCGTCAACACCTCACACGAATTGATGACGCTCATCAATCAGGATCGACGGTATGAAGCGGTCAATGCGGCGTACTGCCAGGCGCACCACAAAACGCGCGAGGCGATCGTTGGCAGAACCGTTGCCGAAGTGTGGGGAGAAGAGATTTATCAACCCAACATCAAACCACACCTCGACCGCTGCCTGGCAGGGCACGTCGAACGATATCAGGAGTGGTTTCGATTCGCGAATTCGGAACTGCGCTGTTTCGACGTGACATGCTATCCCTACTTGGGTCAAGCCGGCACAGTCACTCACGCAGTCGTCGTTTCACACGATATCACCGAGATCAAGCGGGCCGGGGAGAAACTGGCCGCCACAGCGACCGAACTGGAACAGCACAACCGCGAGGTCACACTGCTCAATGAGATGGGCGACCTGCT
>JBFMFA010000714.1:0-2560 GCA_040753195.1 Gemmatimonadota bacterium
TTACGCCTTACGCCTTACGCCTTACGCCTTACCCCTTACGCCTTACGCCTTGCCCAAAGCCAGCCTAACGACCCTCCACACGCGCATATACGCAGCGATACGACGCATCCCAAAGGGTCGAGTGGCGTCGTATGGCCAGATCGCGCGTCTCGCGGGTCTGCCGCGCCACGCTCGGCTGGTCGGCTATGCGCTTCATCGCCTCCCCGCCGGCTCACACGTCCCGTGGCACCGCGTGGTGAACGCGAAAGGGGAGTTGAGCCTCGTACGCGCCGGTCGCGCATCCGGACTCGAGCAGCGCATCCGCCTCGAACACGAAGGAGTCCCTGTCAACGCGGCATTCCGAGTATCGATGCCGCGCTACGGCTGGAACCCCAAGACGAAAACCGCCTAACGCGCACAGCCGTAGGTGAGGTCCAATCCCTCACCGCCGAGCCGCTGTCCTAACCGTATGACCAGACCCCAAACGCACTCCCCCAGGGGCTCGTTGGAAGCTCGCCTCCGTGACGTTTTCGACGCGCTCGTCCCTATTCCCAGTGAGGAGTGGGCCGAGTTCTGGCCACACGTGCGGGAGCGGCACTTTCCCACAGGCGCATACGTGTACCGCGAACACCACGCCGCGCCGGACGTGCACTACATCATCTCGGGCATGGTCCGGCTTTACCACAACGGTGATGGTGTCGAATACGTGCGCGGATTCGACTTCGAGGGCCGCTTCATCGCGGCGTACGAGTCGGTTGTGACGGGACGACCATCGCAGATCAACATGCAGGCGCTCGAACCCGTGCACGCGCTCGCGTTCCCGGGATCACTCCTGCTCCAGCTTTACGACCGTCACTGGTGTTGGGAGCGGTTCGGCCGAAAGATCCTCGAGCAGCTTTGGTTCAAGCGCCAGGACAAAGAGATGCGCTTCAGGCTCTTCACGCCGGAAGAGCACTATCGTCTGCTGATCCAGCGCAAGTCGCCGCTGATTGGTCGAGTGCCGCTGCGGCAGCTCGCCTCCTACCTGCAAATCACACCTGAAACGTTGAGTCGCATTCGCGCGCGGGTGAAGCGCAACCCGGGGCGACACGTGCCCGATCCGGCGGCGACGGCTTGATCTACGTCAAGGCTGGGCAGTCACACCATCCGTCATCATGCGCGCGAACTCTTGCCGAGATAATGCAATGCGCGCTCGAACGACGGTGGACGCTGGACTTCTCGTTATGACGATGGCACTGCTGCTTCCCGCCGACCTAGCAGCTCAAGGTCCGGGAACCACGTGGATGCAGTACGCGACCCCTGAGAGCGTGGGATTTTCGACGTCGCTGCTGGAGCAGGCGCGTCGTTATGCTGACAGCGTCAAATCCGGCGCTGTGATGGTCGCGTGGCGCGCTCACGCCGTGGTGGCCTGGGGGGATGTGGCACGCAAGCTCGAGCTGCACTCCGTGCGCAAGAGCCTCGTGAGCGCGCTTTTTGGCGCCACGTTCGACGGCGCCACGTTGAATCGTACGCTGGCGGACGTGGGCATCGATGATCGCACTCCTCTCACGTCCGACGAAAAACGTGCGCGCCTGCGCGATCTGCTGGCAGCGCGCTCTGGCGTGTATCTCCCTGCGGCCTACGCAGCGGCGGATCAAGATCGCGAGCGTCCTCCGCGCGGGAGCCGCGCGCCGGACACGTTCTTCTTTTACAACAATTGGGACTTCAACGTCCTGGGCGTCGCGTATGAGCGCCTAACGAAACGCGATCTCTATGACGCGTTTCAGGCGCGCCTGTCATCCCCCCTGGGCATGCAAGACTACGCTCCCGCGGACGGCTACCGGGTGTACGAGCCGGGAAACTCGTTGCATCCCGCGCACACATTCCGCATGTCGACGCGCGATCTGCTGCGCATGGGTCAGTTGTACCTCCAAAACGGACGCTGGAATGGTCGTCAGGTCGTGCCGGAGGCGTGGGTGCGCGAGAGCACCCAACCGAAGAGTGATTTCGGCGGTGGCAGCGGCTACGCGTATCTCTGGTGGACCTACGGCGCCGGCTCGTTAGGCGAGCGCTATCCTCGACTCAACCGCTTCAACATGTTCGCCGCGTCCGGCACGGGTGGCCAGTTCCTGCTCGTCATCCCCGAAGCCGAGCTGGTGATCGCGCATCGCGGCGACACCGATCACAACCGGAACGTTTCCGGCCGCGACGTCTGGCGCATCGCCGAGCTGATCGTGGCGGCGAAGACGGGGAACGCCGTTCCTTCGCCCGCGGTGGCGCCCCTCACGCCCGTCCCGCTCGAAAGTCAGTTGCCACCGGTCCCACCGCTGCCGCGCGTGACAATCAGCGCTGAGGTGATGAACGAATATGCGGGCGAATACGTGGTCTCACCGCAGGTTACAGCGCGCGTTTTCGTGTTCGAAGGGCGTCTGTTTGCGAACGTCTCAGGCATGGGAGAAGCCGAGCTGCTCCCGCTCAGCCTCACCGAATTCACGATCAAGCCGGTGCCGGGAGCGCTTATACGCTTCGAGCGGGACGCCAGCGGTCGCGTCACTCGCTTTGCGGGAACGGTCGCCGGTCAAAACCTCGTCGGCGTGCGGCC
>JBFMFA010000715.1:0-2552 GCA_040753195.1 Gemmatimonadota bacterium
CGCGCCGTTCCCTGCAGCGGGCCGGTGCTCAGCAGTCGCATGTCGCCCAGCGCGCCGAAGAGCCCCACGATGCCAAACATGAAAAACGGAAACGCGGGCATGCCGTCGCGTGTGCCGCCATTGGCGACAGCCTGAAAGCCAAATGCCAGGCTCGTTAGGCCCACGCCAAGCGCGACCACGGTCGCCCCGCCGTGCACCGCGCGCGACTCGATACCTGGCTTTCGAACCGTTAGAAAGGCGGTCCCGACGAGATACGCGGTCAAGAGCGCGGCCGGGATGTTGATCGCCGGTGCAACACCGCGCAGCGCTGCGATCAGCGACCCCGCAGTCGCCATCGCCAACATGACATAAACGAACACCTTCCCGCTCCGACGGTGAACGTCGCCGCCCTTGCGCACGAAGAGCGCCAGATAGCCCGAGAGCAGTCCAACAGCCCCGGCGACGATGTGCACCACGTACAGGAAGCGCATCAGGAACGCATCGTGATGACTGGATCGACGCGCGCCGCGCGCATGGCCGGAATCCAGCACGCCAAAATGCCGATCGCCGCCATCAACGCAGCGACGCTCACGAACGTCACTGGGTCGTTCGGTGACACCTCGAAAAGCAAGCCTTGAATGATGCGCGTGGCGAAAAAGGCGCCGATGACACCAAGCACCAGACCGATCACCACGAGAACACCTCCTTCCTTCAAGATCATGCGTTGCACCTGGGCGCGATTCGCTCCCAGGCTCATACGGATGCCGATCTCGTTGTTGCGCGCGCTGACCGAGAACGCCAGCACGCCGGCAATACCGACGGCGGCGATCAAGAGCGCCAGCAAGCCGAGCGAGGAGATGAGCGTTGCATTGAGCCGGCGCGGTGCGACGCTTTGATCCTTGATTTGCGCGATTGTCATCACATTCTCGACCGGCGCGGTGGGTGCCAGCCGCCTAACGATCCTCGTCGCCGGTGCCGTCAGCGCCGCGGCGTTACTGTCCACGCGAATGACAAAGCCACCACCGAGCGCGAGCTCCTGTGCGAACGGCATGTACGTCACGAGCCGCGGTTTGGCATCGAGCCCGCCGTCCTGCGTGTTTTTCACAACGCCCACGATCGTGCGCCACTCACCCGAGAACGGCGTGAACTTCAACAACTCACCGGTCCACGCGAGGCGCTTGCCGATCGGGTCCTCGTTCGGAAAGAACTTCTCGGCCAAGGTCTGGTTCACGATCATCACTTTCGCCGAGCCGCGCTGGTCGGTCATCGAAAATTCGCGTCCACTAACCAACGGTATGCCGGCGGCGCGGAAAAACTCCGGACCGGCCATACGCACCTCCGCGCGAGGAATCGCCACGTCCGGGCCAAGCGGCTTCCCCTCGGCTTTGATCTCGAACAAGACGTCGGAGCTCCGCAGCGGCATCGGTGAGCCGACGCCCACCTCGATCACGCCGGGAAGCGCCGCCAGTTCACGGCGCATCTGCTCGTAACGCGACTTCGCATCCACGTCAGCGCGCGGATTGCTGAGTATTTCGGTCGCCGTCAACAGCGGCACTTGCATCGTTAGGATTTCTTCGGTCCGCAGGCCGGTCTCCACGTCAGAGAGCCGCAACATCGTGCGCGTCAGCAGACCGGCCCCTGCAAGGAGTATGACAGAGACGGCGATCTGCAGGACAACCAGGCCGCGTTGCAGACGCTGTTTCCGTAGCGAACCGCTCATGCGGCGCACCCCAGCCGAGATCCAGCTCGCGAAGTTCCCTTCTTTGGGCATCGACGCGATGAAGGACAGCAGCAATGCGAGCACCACGGATAGCGTTAGGGTGAAGCCCAGCACCATTCCATCGAGGCGTATCTCGCTGGCGCGTGGTGAATAGCGGGCCGCAAGTGAGATCAGCAGGCGCACACCGCCTATCGCGAGTGCCGTGCCTGCCAGTGCGCCAGCGAACGTCAGAACCAGATTCTCGGCGAGTAGCAAACGGCGTAGCCGCGTCATCCCCGCACCGAGCGCCGCACGCAGCACCAACTCGTTCTCACGGCGCACGCCACGCATCAGGGTGAGGTTCGCGACATTCGCGGCGGAGATGATCATCACAAATGCCGCCGCGGCCATCAACAAGAGCAGTGTGAGGCGCGCACGTTCGCCGAGCGCCTGCTGGAATGACAGCACGGTGACGCGGTGACGATCGGCCGTGTTATACGCCTCCTTGTACTCTTTCTGAATCCGTTGCGTCACCGCTGCGACTTCAGCACGCGCTTGTTCAAGTGTGGCGTTAGGCGCGAGCCGCGCGATCATTTCGGTCATGCGATGCGTGCGTCCCTCGACCATAAACGCACTGAGGTGGTGCGCACTCACGACCATGTTGGTGAGCGCGTCCACCGGCTCGGGGAAAAACGGCGCGGGCTGCAGTACGCCAATCACCTCCACCGACTTTCCGTCGAGCGTGACCCGTTGGCCGACGATCTTGGGATCACCGCCGAAGCGCCGCATCCAGCCTTCGTGCGTGAGCACCATTACGGCCGGGACCCCAGGGCCGTCGTCGCTGGGACGCGTGACCCTGCCTAACACGGCCGAC
>JBFMFA010000716.1:0-2551 GCA_040753195.1 Gemmatimonadota bacterium
CTCAAATACGACCGCGCGGACGCACGCGATATCCTCGAACGCGCATCGGCCCGGGAGACCACGGCGCGCGTTGCCGCCGCGGCTATCTGTAAGCGCCTCCTCTCCGCATTCGAGATCACGGTTGGGAGCCACGTCATCCACCTTGGTGGCATCGACGCCAAGCGTCCGGACATCCTCCCCGCCGACATCAACCGCGTCAGCGATCAGTCCCCGGTGCGCATGCTCGACCCGGAAGCCGCGGAGCGTGTGGTCGCACGCATTGACGAGATCAAACGTGCCGGCAATACGTTAGGCGGCATCGTCGAGGTCGTGGTGACCGGCACGCCCGTCGGCCTCGGCTCGCACGTCTCCTGGGATCGCAAGCTCGACGCCCGGCTCGGCGCCGCCATGCTCTCCATACCCGCTGTCAAAGGTGTCGAAATCGGGATCGGTTTCGAAGCCGCCCGCTTAACGGGTGCCGACGTGCACGACGAGATCGAAGCCGTCGAGCGCGTGCGCACCGGCAATACACGGCGCCGCACAAATCGCGCGGGCGGGCTGGAAGGCGGGATGACGACCGGCGAGCCAATCGTCATCCGAGCGGCGATGAAACCCATTAGCACGCTCATGCGCCCGTTAGGCACGGTTGATGTCGCCACTGGCCAGAGCGCTGCAGCGGTCGCCGAACGCTCGGACGTCACTGCCGTCCCCGCAATGGGCGTGATCGCCGAGGCCATGACCGCGTTCATCATCGCTCAGGCCTTCCTCGAAAAATTTGGCGGTGATTCTCTCGTCGAAACTCGCCGCAACTTCGACGGATACATCGAGCAGATCGGTGCTCGCATCTCCGGCGCCACATCGGAGTCATCGGCGAAGGAATGAAGCATGTCGTGCTCGTCGGCCTTCCAGGTTCCGGAAAGACCACAGTCGGTCGCTCAGCCGCCGCTCAGGCTGGCGTTCCGTTTCTCGACTTCGACGAGGAGATAGAACGACGTAGCGGGCTAACGCCCACTGAGTTTTTTCTCGGACGAGGCGAGCCCGCGTTTCGAGCTCATGAATTAGCTCTGAGCCGCGAACTTGTGGGGCGCCATACTATAGTTGTGGCCCCAGGCGGTGGTTGGATTGCACAGCCAGCGGCACGGGATGCGTTAGGGGTCCAAGCGGTTCTGGTATATCTGAAAGTGACACCAGCGACCGCCGCCAGGCGGATGGGCGAGGCCGTGCAGAAGAGGCCGCTATTGGCCTCTGGGAGCCCCGTAGAGGGTCTCCAGCGACTGCTCGACCAGCGAGCCGCCCTTTATGAGACGGCGGATCACGTCATAGATACGGAAATTGTTGATTTGCAAGGAGTTATCGACCAAGTCGCCGCGTTGGCGAGGCGCGTCGCGGGTGTTACTGGTTGACAGGGCAGCGATCATTGGAACGGCTAGGGGGTAGGGGTTCGGGGTTAGTGCTTCCAGCCCCTAACCCCTAACCCCTAGCCCTCCTCAGTCGTCGAATGGGCTAAGCGGCATCAAATAGATGAGGACTAATTCGATGAAGGTGCCATCTTAGGCCTTCATCGCACAGATGATGAGTGATACAGAATGACTTTTCGCGTAATGGGTCCGCACGAGCGCGGGCGTTTCGCGCCAGAAGCGTGGGGACACCTTCTCGCTCTGGCCAACGCCGGTGCGCTGTCTGCGGCCGATCTCGAAGCGGTGATCGACCGCGCGCTGCTCCAGTTCGACGGCCGCGTCACACTCGATGACGTGCGTTCGTTGCTGGATGGCGGTTTGGAACTGCCAGTCGCGACGAGCGACAATCCGTCGGTGCACTGATATGGCTGCTAGAAAGAAAACCACGACCGCTGCCACAGCGGAGAACGGAGCGCCGGTGACGCGTCGCATCGCCGGCCGCGGCACCGCCATGCGTTCCGCAGCCAAAAAGACGGCGACGCGTCGCAAGAGCGCAGGCAAGTCGGCGCGGAAGTCGCGCGTTGCCGAGCCTAACGAAACCGAAAATGGCAACGGCGCCGGCAGCGCGCTGGTCATCGTCGAATCACCCGCCAAGGCCAAGACGATCAGCAAATACCTCGGCCGCGGTTATCGCGTCCGCGCGACGATCGGTCACGTGCGCGATCTACCGGAAAAGAAGCTGGGGATCGACCTCGAGAAAAACTTCGAGCCCGAATACGTCACGATCGCCGGCAAAGAAAAAACGCTGGCGGAGCTAAAAAGCGCGGCGAAAGAATCTTCGGCCATCTATATCGCGACAGACCCTGACCGCGAAGGCGAAGCCATTGGTTGGCACGTCGCCGAATCGGTGAAGCAGCGCAAGACGAAGACGGAAGCCGGTTCGCCGCCCGTTAGGCGCGTCCTCTTCCGCGAGATCACCAAAGACGCCGTGCGTGAAGCCATGGAGCACCCGCGAGCCATCGACATGCGTCTGGTTGATGCGCAGCAGGCGCGCCGCGTACTCGATCGCCTCGTGGGCTACAAAGCGAGCCCGCTGCTTTGGCGCACGGTCAAAAAGGGATTATCCGCTGGCCGCGTGCAGACCGTTGCGTTGCGCTTGATCGTCGAGCGCGAGC